>JBNKXM010000468.1:0-2128 GCA_050300315.1 Thalassotalea sp.
TTTTGATTATCATGTCTTAATTTTTTGGCGACCCACAACCACGAATCTTCATTCGCCGCTTCTATCAGGGCGATAACTGAATTTATTTGCTCAGGGGATGCGGTAAGGTGCCAGTTTCTAGAGCGGCCAATTCTTGATAGCTCACAACCTAATGCGCGTATTTGTCCCTTAAGTGCGTATGCTTTTAGCACTCGTCGTAAAAAAGACGGCAATATAATGGTCACTTTTTTTAACATAACAAATTAACAAGGTTAAGGCATGCAATGATAAGTTTTAATATTCTAATAACTCTGCTAGCGTGATTCAATTAAAACGCTTATCGTAACTGTGGGTTATTTACCGCCTGCTAAGTCTATCTGGCTACCAGTAACATAAGAAGCATTATCCGATAGTAGCCAAACAATCGCTTGAGCGACTTCTTCTGGTTGACCGCCTCGTTTCATCGGAATATGTTCACTGACCCGATTAACTCGCTCAGCTTCACCGCCATCGGCATGAATGTCGGTATAAATAAATCCAGGGCGTACTCCATTAACGCGAATACCTTGATCTGCTAACTCGAGTGATAATCCAATAGTCAAACTATCGATAGCGCCTTTACTCGCGGCATAATCAACATATTCTTTCGGCGCGCCGAGTCTACTGGCAGCCGATGACACATTAACGATAGCGCCGCCTTGTCCACCATACTTTTTCGCCATGCGAAGTATCGCTTGTTTACAGCATAAAAAATAACTGGTGACATTATTGGTGAGCATGCGGTTAATGCGTTCGGCATCAAGTTGTTCAACGCTTGATTGAGGCATCAATATACCGGCATTATTAACCAGCATCGTTAAGTTACCGTTTAAGTCATCGATTTGATTGAATAGATGCTTAACTTCGTCTTCTTTTGATACATCGGCTTGTACAGCAATGCCGTGCAAGCCTTGGTTAATAATATCATCAACAACGCGTTGAGCGGCTTGATGATTACTTCGGTAATTAACAACAACGAATACACCTTGCTGTGCTAATAACTTCGCGGTAGCGGCTCCTATACCACGACTACCACCAGTGATTAATGCGATTTTTTGTTTTGACTGTTTCATTTAACTCTTTAATTAGTTTGATTCTTGTATCAATTTTATCGATAAATTAGTTTAACATAGTATAAAAGTTTAGTGGTCTCCCTTTATGTTAACGGGTTACGCTAATGTTGATAGGAAAATATGAAAAATAATCTTGTTAAAAAAGTAGTTATCAAAGGCTTTTTTGATATGTTACCGCTCAATTTAGCGGTCATCCCTTGGGGAATTTTATGTGGCTCGTTAGCAATTCAGCGCGATTTTTCTGTGCTCGAAGCCTTGTTAATGCCCTTGATTGTTTTTGCGGGCTCAGCTCAGTTGGTGGCTACAGAGCTGATTGGCGGTAATGCACCTTTAGCGACGATTATTTTTACGACGTTTATCATCAGCTCACGCCATTTCTTATATGGTTTAGCATTGCGCGATAAAATGAAAGTGTTACCAGATAAGTGGCGCTATCCATTAGGATTTTTATTGACGGATGAGTTATTCGCTTTATCGTCCCATCGAAAATCGTTTCAGGGGCGTTTACGATTGTTTTATGCGTTATCATCTGGCGGCAGTTTTTATCTTTGCTGGTTACTATGGAATATCATAGGGATTTTTGCCGGAAGTTTTCTACCCGATTTAACCAATTTAGGATTGGACTTTGCTATTGCTGTGACGTTTATCGCGCTAGTGATACCGACGGTGAATAATTTACCTGTACTGGTTGCTGTTGTGGTTTCCGGAGTGTTATCTGTGGTATTTAAGCTTTATCAGATAGAGCTTGATTTAGTGTTTGCTGCAATAATAGGCATGTATGCTGGATACGTTACGTTAAACATCAAAAAACGCAGAGAACTCAACCAACACAAAGCAACGCAGAGGAATGCATAATGACGTTATTAACCATATTTTTGATGGCATTGGTGACGTTTTCCAGCCGTTACTTATTTATTCATCCCAAAGTGCCGATCCGTTTAGGGGCAAAAATGGTGAGCTTTTTAAGCTTTAGCGCTCCGGCAGTATTAACGGCTATTTGGGTACCGATTATTTTTATTCGTGATGATCAGTTAACG
>JBNKXM010000469.1:0-2126 GCA_050300315.1 Thalassotalea sp.
TGATTCTAGAAACAATTCTCCACCCTTGCTGGTGAAACCGAGCCAAAGGTTTATTCAGTTTTAATTGATTGTGTCGAAAGCATTTATAAGTAGAAAATACAAAGAAATAGTAAAAGCATATTCTCTTGTTGAACACCACCTAAATACATTACAATCAAATGTTAATCATCATTAACATTTGATAATAAGAGATAGTAAAACATGTTTAAGTACTTAACCCCGTTACTGTGTTTATTTGCGATAACTGCTTGTGCTCCAGAAGTTGGTAGTAAAGATTGGTGTGAACAGCTTAAAGAAAAGCCAAAAGGTGACTGGACGGCTACAGAAGCAAAAGATTATACCAAGCACTGCTTGTTTAAGAGTGATGAAGACTAAGCGCTCACTTACGTATGGGTAATGAATAAGCTGTTCATTACCCTTACTTTTATTTTATTGCTAAGATTTCAGTCAAATCACTAACCAAAGAGCCATTTTTTGGCCGTTCGATTATCCTAGCTAACTCAGTCCCTGAACGATAAATAATAAATGTTGGTGTGAAACTTATCGACTTTCCTGCCAATAGTTCTGCCGGCGCATTTTTCTGAAAATTTATCGCCATGAGATTGACCTTAATGTTATTTTGCTGTGCTAACAGCTTTAATAGTCTTGGTACTTCTCGAACACTATCATGGCACCAAGTTCCAAAAAACACATCAATGGTGACATCATTTGGCCATTGCTTAATCAATTCTATCTCTTGTGGTGACACACTGTACTCATCATACGACTGTGAAAAAGAGGGATATTTAGATAACAATTCATCAGCGGCTATTTTCCCCATTGCCGGCGGATAATCGACAGTGTTTTTATTGGAAACACAGCCATTAATTTGCAATATACAACACAGGCCAATTATCAATCCAACGAGCTTTTTCATCTTGTTACTCCGAGCAATCTTAGTCTTTTTTTAATTCGTTTGCCTTTAATAACATAGACTTACTCTCTTGTAAAAAGATATCAGCATAATCACCAAACCATTGAGAGACTTGGTTAAACATATTTACAAATGCGGCTTTATCATCGGTTTCAACATCTTCAAGTAACTCGAGGAAACGATAAGCAAAGCGTTTCATCATCGCGATATTATCGTGATTTGAGAAAATTATATCTGTATAGAGAATCGGATCTTGGGCAAATAATCGACCAACCATGATCAGCTCTAACCGATAGATAGGTGAACTCATTTCAACTAATTGTGAAATGTCGGCACCTTCTGTCATTAAGTGATAACCATAAGCAATGGTAGAAAAGTGGCGCATAACTTGGACCATAGCCATCGCTTGATCATGCACTTCAGCAGCAATGGGATAGATTTTAGCGCCCCACACCTGAAACTGCTCCAACAGCCAATGATACTGCTCAGGATAGCGCCCCTCACAAGCAATTATCGTTTGCTTGATTAGCCCAGAGACATCTGGGCCGAACATCGGATGTAAGCCAACAACAGGGCCTTGATGCACTTTCATCATTTCATACAGCGGTGCTTCTTTCACGCTGGTAACATCAGCCAATACACAGTCGGTTGGTAAGTTATTAAGTTGCTGAATAACCATAGCGGTTAGCCTAATAGGCACAGCAACAATAACTAAACTGGCATCAGCTAATATTGTCTCGCTTGTTGACCAATCTTGTTGCTCCAAAATTGCTACTTGATAGCCAGAGCGTAAGAACAGATCAACAAAGATGCTGCCGAGCTGACCACTACCACCAACCACTACCACTTTACGGCAATTAGGATTAACACAACGATAACCACTTGCATCTTGGCTGACATAAGAGTCTCGCATCAATCGCCGTAAAATATCTTCGATAAGCTCTGGCGATACGCCAGCGGCGATCGCTTGTTCTCTGCGCTGACTAATTAACTGAGCTTCTCGTTCCGGCGCATAAATTGGCATACCTACTTTGCTTTTTAGCTCGCCAACTTTTGTCGTGACAGCTCTGCGCTTTGTTAATAGCTCAACCAACTGGCTATCTAAATCATCGATTTGATCTCGCAGTGCTTTTAGTTGTGGCTCAATGCTATTTTTGTCCATTCACTTATTCTTAGTTATTAATTCGTTGCTTTAAAACATCGCGCAATTTAT
>JBNKXM010000470.1:0-2118 GCA_050300315.1 Thalassotalea sp.
AATTATCAGGCAATTGTTGATCATCTCGCAGAATTTGAACAAATGCAGGCTGAGCTTATCGAACGGTTAAATCAATGGTGTCGAGATAATGATGGATAAAAAACTATGTCGTTAGAGAAGTTATCGCAGCAAATTTCATCAACGTCAGCGAGTGAAAAAAAATTACCACCGGTTGAACTATGGGATCCACCATATTGCGGAGAAATAGATCTCTGTATCAAGGCTAATGGCGATTGGTACTACCATGGCACCATTTTTAAACGTTTGTCATTAGTGAAACTATTTGCCTCAGTGCTAAAAAAAGAAGCCGATGACTACTTTCTGGTGACACCGGTTGAAAAAGTAAAAATCACCGTAGAAGATGCGCCATTTCTGATAACCCAGTGGCAATGGCTTGATGATGGACAGACACAAATGCAATTAACCACTAATTTGCATGATGTCTTTATGCTTGATCAACAGCATGCGATGATCACTAATGAAGACGGCGAATTATATGTTAATGTCAGACGTAATTTATTCGCTAAAGTACACCGTAATGTCTATTACCAATGGGTAGATTTAGCACAAGAGCGGCAGATAGATGGTCAGCATTTGCTAGCGTTTGACAGTGCAGGGCAAGAGTACATCTTGGGGGCTTTGGATTAGGATGTTGCGCTGGCGGATGAATGCCAGCGCAGCAAGTCATTAGATCACACGTGAAAAGCGTTGTTGATTGATATGTTGCTTCATATACGCGTCGAAGCTCATACAAATAATACGAATAAGTAAGCGAGCTTTTTGGTCAACGATGATTTCATTGGCATTAACTGTGACCAGCTGATCTTCAATAAAGGTGTCGAGCAAAGGTAAGTCATCGGCAAAGTATTCATCAAAATCAATACCGTATTTATCACTGATGCTGTTTTTGTTGAGATAGAGGTTACACATTAACTCACGGATCACTTCACCGCGAATAACATCATCTTGATTGAGACTAATGCCTTTTTCTTGTGCATGACCAAGCGTGTCTATGGCTTGGTAATACGGTTGTAGGTCTTTAATATTTTGACTAAAGCTGTTACCAATGGCGCTAATCGACGAAACGCCTAAACCGAGTAAATCGCAATTACCTTTAGTGGTATATCCTTGGAAATTACGGTGCAAGGTACCATTTTTTTGTGCGATGGATAATTCGTCATTCGGCTTGGCAAAATGGTCCATACCAATAAAATCGTAACCAAAGCCGCAAAGAGTTTCTATGGCAAGCTTCATTAAGGCAAATTTTTCGCTCACGTTGGGTAACCATTCATCACGTAGTTTGCGTTGTGCCGCGAAACGGCTCGGCAAATGAGCGTAGCTAAATAACGAAATGCGATCCACATCCATTTCGTGCGCTTTATTTAACGTACGGGTAAAGGTTTCTATGGTTTGATGAGGTAAACCATAAATTAAATCAACATTGATTGACTTAAAGCCAACTTGCTTGGCGTGAGCAATAAATTGTTCAATAAATTCAGTAGATTGTACGCGGTTAATTGCTTTTTGTACTTTTTCATCAATGTCTTGAACGCCAAGACTTAAGCGATTAAAGCCCAGTTGATATAAATGCTCCGCCAGATCCATACGAATTTCACGTGGATCGATTTCAATACTCATTTCAACGTGTTCAGCAAAGTTAAATTTCTCTTTGAGTAGAGACACTAATTTAGTGATTTGCTCATGGGTTAAAAAGCTTGGTGTGCCACCGCCCCAGTGCAATTGTTTAACGGTATAGTCTTTAAACAATGGTGCTCGCGAGGCAATTTCTTGAGCGAGATAATCCAGATAAATATCTGCTTTACCTCGATGGCGTGTCACTACTTTGTTGCAACCACAGTAGTAACATAATGAATGGCAAAATGGGATATGAACATAGAGGGATAACTCTCGGTTATCCGATTGTTCAATAGCTTGCATAAGCTCGCTATGACCAAATTGATCGCTAAATTCCAGTGCAGTTGGATACGAGGTATATCTCGGCCCACTGGTATTGTATTTATTTAACAATTTACTATCGAAAAACTGCTCAGCTTGCATTTGGCGTCCCCATCATGTTATCGGGACAAGTATAGTGAAACTTACTCTGTGAGATATTGA
>JBNKXM010000471.1:0-2111 GCA_050300315.1 Thalassotalea sp.
TATGCTTAAATTATTGACACTCACTTCTGTTTTATCTCTATCTATGATGGCATCAGCAAATGCTGGTTCATTTACGTTGTCCAGTCAGGATGTTGCCCAAGGGCAGTTTATGTCTAAAGCACAAGAATATAATGGCTTTGGTTGTACTGGTGATGATATGTCGCCACAATTAACCTGGCGTAATGCGCCACAAGGTACTAAGAGTTTTGCTATTACTGCTTATGATCCTGATGCACCAACAGGCAGTGGCTGGTGGCATTGGCAAGTAGTTAATATTCCATCGTCGGTGACTGAGTTGGCAACTGGTGCAGGTAATATTGAAAAAGGATTGTTACCTGAAGGCAGTGTACAAATGCGAAATGATTATGGTAGCAAAGGATTCGGTGGAGCTTGTCCTCCTCCGGGTCATGGTATTCACCATTACCAGTTTACCGTATACGCATTGAAAGTGGATAAATTAGCCTTGCCAGCCGATGCTTCTGCCGCGTTAACTGGCTATATGATCAAAGCTAATACGTTAGCATCAGCTAGTATAGAATCCTTGTATAAACGAGAGTAAATGACTGAATCTGTATTAAGTAATAATTACAAAAAAGCTCAAGCATTGCTTGAACTTTTTTGTTGCTGCTTTTGGTAACTTGCTTACCATTTTTTCTTTGGCTGAAATAACATATCCAAATCGTCTTCTTCTGCTTTCGCTTTTTTAGCGGCATCATGCGCATTTGAACTTTTTAACGCCATGGTAATTTCTTCTAGCTGATTTTCTATTTCTCCGCGTTTTTGAATTACGTAGTCAGTTTGTGCAGGGTGATCAACTAATGTTTGCAATGCTTTTTCAAAGTATTGTCTGGCTGAACCTAACATCTCTTTGTTAAAAGCTTGCATGCCACGTTTAAATAAACTTTCAACACTAATGCGCAGTTGTATGGCGTCAAGTTTTTGATCCTCATGCATAAAGGTAGGAGCGTCGAGTGAACCTTTTGCTTGTTCCGATTTCAAGGTAATGCGAAGCTTTTTAATGGTCTGTAATATCACAACCATTTGCTGCTCGTTATCAGGTAGCATAAAAACTTCATCGTGCCCAGAATTTGAAGCACTCATGTCTTCAGACGCTGATAGTCTAGCTTCCATCTCTTGAATACGGTTTTTAATGCCTTTTATTTCAGGCATTATTTGTCGCATATTTTTTAATGCATTTAAGCTGCGACGATTGAGAATTTCAACGACTTTCGGGTTAGTGGGTAAATGCGCCATGTTGAGCAGAAGTTCTTCAGTCTCATCGATGATCGCCTTTTGTTTAGCGGCTTTTGCTCGTTTTTCTTGTTCTTGTTTTTCTCTATGTTGTTGTATGGCATTGACGATTACCACAATGACAATTAAAGCGATGACCAAGCCTATAATTATACCCATAGTTAATACTCACGTATAAATTTCATTATCTAGCTTTCCAGTCTACAAAAAATGAGCAAGTAAGCATAGCGTTAACTTAGTGTTTTTACTTAATAAATGTTTTAATGAAATTTAATTAGATTTTAACCTGTTAGGTTGATATTTGACCTGTACACTTAGTTTATGTTGTAATATTACGTAAATAAATAGGTTTTTAGCTCGTTATGTGAAATTAATTTACATAAAACCATAAATTTCTATGGAATAAATTATTATTTAAGTATATATTTTTGGCCTAGAGAGTAGTCGCAACTCATAATGCGACTCGTTAGGTCACATGCCCATAAATCTTGATTTGTTGTAAATATAAACATTTTCAAATATAGAGCAAATTAAGTTGATTTAAAAAATTCTTCAAAAACATATGCAAATGAGATCTTATTTTGTTCATCTTGTCACGTATAACACAAGAAAAAATGGAATTTAAAAGGATATCATATGAATGAGATTGATCATTTTAAAGTTTTTATACTTTATAGTGGTGAGTTGATTTAAAAAAATTTAAAACATATGCAAATGAGATCTTATTTTGTTCATCTCGTCGCGTATGGCACAATAAAAAAACAAAATTTTAAATAAATATCATATGACTGAGATTGATCATTTTAAAGTTTTTACTTTGTAGTGATGATTTGGCAGCTGATGTAAACATTTTCAAATAT
>JBNKXM010000472.1:0-2099 GCA_050300315.1 Thalassotalea sp.
GGCGTGCCACTTCGGCAATACGATCCAGCCCCATATCAATTTCACTAGGGTGAATACTTTCTAAATAACAAAGCCACTCTGCGAGATCACGCTCAGAGTGGCTTTTAATCATTGAATTCATAAATTTGATTTTTAATTAACTAACTTTTAAATCATAGCCAGTAAATTTTGACAGTAAACGCGCTAAGGTATCACGCATTTCGCGACGATCAACAATCATATCGATCGCACCTTTTTCCAGTAAAAACTCACTGCGTTGGAAACCTTCAGGTAATTTTTCACGTACGGTTTGTTCGATAACCCGAGGACCTGCAAAACCAATCAAAGCTTTAGGCTCTGCAACATTTACATCACCTAACATGGCAAGACTTGCTGAAACACCGCCCATGGTTGGATCGGTTAATACCGAAATATACGGTAAACCTTTCTCACTCATTTTCGCTAATGCTGCACTAGTTTTCGCCATCTGCATCAATGAAAATAGCGCTTCTTGCATACGCGCACCACCACTGGCAGAAAAACATACAAATGGTAAATTATGCTCAAGACAGTATTCAACACCTTTAACAAATCGAGCACCAACAACCGAGGCCATTGAACCACCTAAAAAGGCAAATTCAAATGCAGCCGCGACCACTGGCATGCCGTGTAATTTACCGGCCATTACAACCATGGCATCTTTTTCACCCGTCGCTTTTTGCGCCGCTGAAATACGGTCTTTGTAACGTTTTGAATCTTTAAACTTTAAGACATCTTGCGCTTCAAACTCTTCACCAAGTTCAACACGTTCACCCAAATCTAAAAAGCCTTCGAGACGTTTACGAGCGCTAATACGCATATGATGGTCGCACTTAGGACAAACCGACATTTGACGCTCTAATTCAACTTTGTAAAGCACCGCATTACACGAGGTACACTTACTCCAAACACCTTCAGGAATATTACTTTTTTGAGTCGATTTTGCTTTCGGGAGAATTTTTTCAATCCAGCTCATAATTTCACTTTTTGCCTATGCATGGGAATCATTTAACAACCCACAATGGGTCACTAAATCGTAAATTATTAATAATATCTAAATATAACCACTAATTAGACCATAGTTTAGCGTATTTTGAATACAAAAAACTGGTCTGTTTTGTCTGTTTTCTACTTATAACAATTTATTTACCTTTATTGGTGCGTTAATCTAAAAATAAAGGTCCTAACGCGCGCTTAGGTAAAGCAAATTCTTCAGGGTATTGCACATCAACAAAATATAATCCTGCAGCGGGCGCAGTCATACCTGCGAGACAGCGATTTTTCGCTGCCAACACCTCTTTTATCCAAGTAACTGGTTTTAATTCTTGCCCAACCTTCATTAAGCTACCGGCAATATTTCGTACCATATGATGCAAAAATGCATTGCCTTTGACATCAATAATCACGTAGTTTCCCTGTCGCGTTACGTTGCAGTGAGACAAGGTACGCACTGGCGAATGAGACTGACAGTGTACTGTTCTAAATGAGGTAAAATCATGTTGCCCAACTAAGTATTGCGCCGCTTGATGCATTAAGTCTTCATTCAATGGATAATGACAAAAACTCAAGCCGTGGCTCAAAATTGCCGAGCGTAGAGGATTGTTATAAATAATGTAACGATAACGTCTTGCCGTTGCACTAAAACGCGCATGAAAATCTTCATTGACCTCTTGCACCCAAGAAACAGCAATATCTTTAGGTAAATGCGTGTTTACACCGAGTGTCCAAGCCACGTCTTTACGCTGCTTTGTGGTATCAAAATGAATAACCTGATTGGTAGCATTAACACCCGTGTCTGTTCGACCAGCACACACGACTTCAATGTTTTCATCGGCAATTTTCGATAATGCTTGTTCTAATGTTTGTTGAACGCTAATAACATTCTTCTGACGTTGCCAACCATAATAACGGCTACCATCATATTCAACACCTAACGCATATCGCATTTGCTCTCCACTTACCTATTCACTAGCCACTTCGCGGCGCATTATCTACTATTTGGTGTGTAGTTCGCAATGATGTTGGGCACATAAAAAAACCAGCAGATAACGGCTGGTTTTGTTTATTGGATAACATGAGGT
>JBNKXM010000473.1:0-2088 GCA_050300315.1 Thalassotalea sp.
AATCTGATGCAATTTGGGGTGTAAACTGATACGTTTCACTTGTGTGAACCTGAAAACTGAGAATGGTGTGAACCTGTAAACAGAGAACTGATTAGTTTCACTTGGTGTGAACCTGAATCAATGTGTGAATTTTAATTTTCTATTATCTAAATTTTATCACATGCAAGAAATTTTCTATTGTCTAAATTTTATCAAAATGTTAGAGTTCAAAAACAATATATATGAGATTTACTAAAGTTGCCATGCACAATAGATCCATTAACATATAGTTATCCTATAGAAAAACTTTCCTATAAATTTTTGGATCAAGATCTGCAATGAGTAAAAAGGTTATCTCTCGTATTTTGTTAGCATTAGCAGCTTACGGAATTTTTGTCGCCCTAGTGGTAAACTTCTATGACGATAGTCCTGCAAATATGCAGTGGGAAGATAGAGAAGCGTATAACCGTCAATTTATCAATTCGTTAGAGCTTGGGAAGTTTACATTCGATCAAGCGCTTGAAAAGTTAGGTAGCCCAGATATTACCGAAGCTAAACAAGCAGATAACAACAAGTACCAAGTTTTATTTTACCGCACACAGCACGTAAAATCAGACGGTATTACCACACAAGATGAATGCTCTTACTTATTATTTGTTAACAACTCATTAGTTGAGTACGCAAAAGCCGAGCACTATAAAGGTCTTGATGAAGTGATCAATGAATATACCATTAAGCATGCCTTTGATAATCAAGCGCCACCACTGGACTCTTTGCATAATTAACTGATTGTTTTACTAGACTAATGTCCTATTGACCTAAGATCTAATTCCACTAAAGTTGATCTTAGTTAAATTTACATTTTACGTTATGATTTAATATCACTGTACTACACTTAGTAGCGTGTTTAATCACCCTATGTAATCGCAATTTTGTACAAACAAACGAAAGTTTTCAATCTAGCTTACATAGGAACAACGTGATATAAAGCTGCGCAATTCCACATCGACTAAAAACAAGGTCACTGTGGGCAAGGAAATTTCTTATATATAAGGCAAACAACAATGGCTAAACAAACTATCACAGTTATTCCCGGTGACGGCATCGGTCCTGACATTATCGACGCTACCATTAAAGTATTAGATAAAGCAGGTTGTGATTTTGACTATGAATACGCCGATGCAGGTTTAGCTGCTTTAGAAAAGCATGGCGAATTAGTGCCGGAAGAAACACTTAAACTAATAGAAAAAAACAAAATCACCTTAAAAGGGCCATTAACAACACCTGTAGGTGAAGGTTTTACCTCGATTAACGTGACTTTACGTAAACAATTCCAGTTATACGCCAACGTGCGCCCAGTATTGTCATTTAAAGGCACTAAAGCACGTTACGAGAATATCGATATCATCACCATTCGTGAAAATACTGAAGGTATGTATTCAGGTCTTGGCCAAACAACGTCTGCTGATGGTTCTGAAGCAGAAGCGAAAAGTTTGATCACTCGTGAAGGTGCAGAGCGCATTGTCGAGTTTGCATATGAAACAGCACGTAAAGAAGGTCGAAAAAAGGTTACTGCGGTTCATAAAGCGAACATTTTAAAATCAACTTCTGGTCTGTTTTTAAAAGTGGCTCGTGAAGTTGCTCAACGTTATCCTGATATCGAATCAACCGAGATGATCGTTGATAACTGTTGTATGCAGTTAGTGATGAATCCAGAGCAGTTTGACGTTATTGTTACCACTAACCTTTTTGGTGATATTTTATCTGACTTATGTGCTGGTTTAGTCGGTGGTTTAGGCATGGCTCCAGGTGCAAATATCGGCAAAGACTGTGCTATCTTCGAAGCTGTACATGGCAGTGCTCCTGATATCGCAGGTAAAAACTTAGCAAACCCAACATCGGTTATTTTAGCTGCTATTCAAATGTTAGAATATTTAGGCATGGCAGACAAAGCACAAAACATTCGCAACGCAATCACAGATGTGATTGAAAGTGGCGATAGAACGACCCGTGATTTAGGTGGTACACACGGTACTACTGATTTCACCGAAGCAGTGTTAGAGCGTTTATAAGCGTTTATTTAGCTCATATCGTAATGATAAACAAAAC
>JBNKXM010000474.1:0-2077 GCA_050300315.1 Thalassotalea sp.
AAACCATCAAGTAAATTAACAAATTCAAGACGATTAGGCAGATCTGTTAACCAGTCTTTATATGCAGCATCACGTAATTTCTGAAACAAATGAACATTTTCATAACCAATCGCAATATTCGTCAAAAACACTTCGATTAATTGTTTTTGAATATCACTTAATGCGCTATTAAGTTCTATATGAATAACTGCGCGATAACCACCACTCGCTAAATATAAGTTGACTTGACTATCAGAAAATTGATGCTGCTTTTGCTGAAAACAGCTGCTGATTTGTTTTTGGACGTCACTATTTGAAAGCACGTCAAGTTTTTGATCATTTAAGACTGAAGACAGCCCTTGTTGGCCAAGCACATAAAGACTGAGATCATCGGCACCTTCGACAATACCTTGCCCGCGCGCGCAAAATACGCTCGTACGACAATCACTTAATAGATTTAATTGGGTTAACACCCCTTCTGCATAATCACGCACTGAATGTAATTCTAATAATTCAGCTGCAGCGCCGATAATTTTTTCTAATCCCGTTCTATTTTGCGTAACTGTATCAATTTGTTGGTAAGAACGTATGGCGGCATAAACTGTGGTGACGAGTTTTCTTCGGGTCAATTCCGTTTTGGTTTTATAGTCATTAATATCGTAATCTTTAATGACACTTTCTTCAGGCGCATAGCCTGGCTGACCAGTTCTTAGTACAATGCGGATATCTTGTTTGCTTAACGTTTCTCTAATATGTTTAACAACATTTAGACCCGCGTCATCGGTTTCCATCACGACATCAAGTAGCACTAACACAATATCATCATGTTGTTCGATTAATTGACAGGCATCTCGACCAGAATACGCATGGATATATTCTAAACGTTTACCTAAAACAACTAGATCAGATAGCGCAAGTTGAGTCACTGAGTGAATTTCAGGATCATCATCAACAATTAATACTTTCCATGTATCATTGCCTGAGTCTTCTAGAATCTCATCTTCATCACTATCATCGATAAACAAAAAATCGTCGTTTGTTTCTTCAGATGCCTGCATATATTCCTCAAACAAGTAACCCTATTGTTACTTTTATAATGCCTCGACATGTCGAGTCAATCATTATTATTTAAACGCGCACACCTACATAATAAAAGTGAGTGACGGATTATTCAACCTAACAATGACAATAATCATTTATTATTTCAACAACATGTTCTTCAATGGTAAATAATAGGTGAATTTTATTGAAATACCTATTACTAATTGTCTTTTATTAAAACAATAGACAAAGGTATTAAAGCAAACGATACTTGGTAAAGTAATGAAAAATGATACTATTTTTTAGGAGGGATAATGAAAATTGAGAAAACATCAAGCGCCACTCGCGTCAGTATTACCCCTAAAAAAGCAATATCAGCTGAGAGCTCAGAAGTGGTAATTGAGCCTAGCCAAACCAGCAAGAATACAGCAAATGTTTCTTCACAAATGCAATTATTAGGTCTAGCCAGACAATTTGTTATTGATGGTGCTTTATTGCCAAGTGATAAGCAGCCACCACTAGAAGAGCGCGCTAACAAACGTGAACGTATCGACCATTTACGTAAACAACAAAACTTAGAGGCGATTATTCAACGGGCGATGCAATATTGCTCAGACAGTGAAGTAACCGACCGTGCCGACCAAGATTGGTTTAATAGTTTTATTGGCTTAGCGGAAAATATCAGTAATAAAACCATGCAAGATCTCTGGGCGAAAATTTTAGCTGGAGAAATAACCGCACCAGGCAGTTTTTCACTTAAATCGCTCAAAGTATTTCGCAACTTAAGCGTGATTGAAGCTAAGTTACTCGCCAAAGCTTGTGCCGTTGCGATAAAAGATCACAGTAAAAAAAGTATGCGAATCATTTCAGGCGCTTCGCAAACTCCTGGGCTATTAAACTTTTTTAGCAAAGATCGAGAGCATAAAATCAATTTAAGTCCATTTGGCCTCAGTTATGCTGAACTGTTAACCTTAGCTGATAATCATTTAATTTTTATTCAAGAAACTGAGACGCCGCCATTCGAAAAAGGAGAGCAGTTAAATTTCAATTTTAATGG
>JBNKXM010000475.1:0-2071 GCA_050300315.1 Thalassotalea sp.
GATCCACACAGTTTCAACTTCCTGACCACCTTCAAGCTTTAACGCATATTTAATGGTACCGTCAGAAGACACTTGTTTCTTAGAAATTTCAGGCGCTTTAATCTCAGTATTACGCTGCAGTTTTTCACGTAACTTCTTATTAAGATTGGTCATTAACTCGAAGTCTGAATAACCGAAGTGGTAAATCCATTTCATCAATTGATCGGCACGAAATGGCTTTTCGCCAATCGAGGCAAAATATTCCCGCATCGCTTGATGATCAAGATTTAATAAATTGACTTTATTTGTTGATGGCGTAATTACTTCGGTAACATCACTCATGTAGAAACTTTCTCAAAACCGCAAAAATTTAAGGGTGCAAATTGTACACTTTTCGAACAAGTGAGACAATTAACCGCTAGGATAAATAATAAATGTCAATATTCTCAATTGATTAACGGAGCAGAGAATATTCAAATTTATCTATTCTTATAACAAATAAAAGGATTTTACTGATCAACAGTAAAACCCTTAAATATTCATTTTTTACTTAACAGTGTTAATGATAAATTAACGTGTACGTGGGCAAATTTCATCATCAGAGAAGAAATAAGCGATTTCACGTGCCGCTGATTCTAACGCATCGCTACCGTGACAAGCATTCTCGTCGATAGAGTCTGCATAATCAGCACGTAATGTACCAGCTAATGCTTCAGCTGGGTTAGTAGCACCCATGATTTCACGGTTTTTAAGTACAGCGTTTTCGCCTTCTAATACTTGAACCATTACCGGGCCTGAAGTCATAAACTCAACTAAAGCACCAAAGAAAGGACGCTCGCTGTGCTCAGCGTAGAAACCTTCAGCTTTTTCTTTTGATAAGTGAACCATTTTTGCTGCAACGATTTTTAAACCAGCAGTTTCAAAACGGTTATAGATTTGACCAATTACATTCTTAGCAACTGCATCTGGTTTTACGATTGAAAACGTACGTTCGATAGCCATGATAAGCCCTCACAATAATATTTAAATAAATAGGTGTAAAAATTTTGGCGCGATTATAGACGAATAACAGACAAATGCCTACTGTTATCAAAGTGCAATAAAAACATCGCTGTTTTTATTGCACTTATTAGTAGCGCTTTAGTAGCGCTCGAAGAAATTAATTAGCGTTCTAAGCAATTTTCTAGATGCTGATCCGTTTATACTGACGATATTGAGGCTTCCAAAAGTTACGTTCAATTTTCGCAACTAGGGCTTCATCATCGATACGCAACGCAAGGTCTTGATCAAATGCCACTTGGGCAACCGCAAACGCTATTTTTTTACTAAGATTGGCGATCTCAGTTAACGGCGGTAGTAATTCTCCCTTACCCGTATTGGCTAAAGGTGAGGCTTCAGCCAATGTTTTACTGGCAACCATTAACATTTCATCGGTAATACGATTGATATTAGCGGCCACAACGCCAAGGCCTATGCCTGGAAAGATATAACTGTTGTTACATTGTGCGATAGCAAACAATTTACCACCGTGCTCAACTGGTTCAAATGGACTGCCAGTGGCAATAATAACCTTGCCTTCGGTCCAATGGATCACTTGCTCTGGCGTTGCCTCTACCTGTCTAACCGGATTACTCAATGGAAAAATAATTGGTAGAGCGCAGTGCTGTTTCATACTTTTAACCACTTGTTCGGTAAATAAGCCTGGCACACCAGAAACCCCAATTAACACATCGGGCTTAACTTCATTGATCACTTCCACCAATGATGCGTAGTCACCAGCGATTTGCCAGTGCTTAACGACAGATGATTTTTGCATTAGTTTTTCTTGGAAATCTCTAAGGTCGCTCATACCTTCAGTGAGCAAACCAAAACGGTCAACCATATACACTTGGCTACGCGCTTGCTCTGCTGAAATACCTTCACTGCTCATTTGTGAAATAATTTGCTCTGCAATGCCGCAGCCTGCACTACCAGCGCCAACAAAAACCACTTTTTGCTGAGAGAGTTTTTCACCTTTAGAGCGACATGCAGCTAACAGTGTACCGACCGTAACTGATGCTGTACCTTGAATATCGTCATTGAAACAACAAAT
>JBNKXM010000476.1:0-2066 GCA_050300315.1 Thalassotalea sp.
AACCTTCGCCGTCAAAATTGCTCGACAATTCATTCATAAACCCATGCAAATATGGGGTTTTTATCACAGTTAATTGCTTAAACTGAGCTAACTTATCGAGCATTTCATCAAGATTAAAATGTGCTTCATGCCGAGGAAATATCATAGTTAACGGGTACTGAGGCGTCAGTGATAACCAATAACGGATCTGTCCACCGTAAAAACAGACACTAGATGAAGAGGATAAAAGTTGCGGGTTATTTGCTGCTAGTTTCCAAATAACTGTCGCGCCAACACTAAAGCCAATTATAAAGTCTATCGACGGTAATTGAGCTAATCTGTGTTCGACTAGCTGATAATAACGCTCAATGCCAACCTCTGTAGTAAATGCTTGATAAGCAGTGGATTCATTGTCAAACATCATCTGCTTACCAGCATAAGGATCAAGAATAACAACATGATGTTGTTTAGCGATCAGTCGAGTGAGCTCAATTAATGCTGGGGTTTGACCAAAAATATCACTCACTATCACGATGTTTTTCTTGCGATTCATGGATTGCTCACTAGCCACGTTTAGTTACCTTGCATGTTATTACTTCAACATTTATCTAAGCAGTTGAATTATTTTCATCTATCAAGTGATTTTATCTCGTTTGTCACCATAAGTTCATACATTTATGATGTAGTTGTTTTCGAAATCTCCCCAGATTTCTGTTTGTTGAACAACAGTTTAACCATAGGCGCTATTTTTAATAGCGCCTTTTTTTTTACTTTAAGTGCACCAGATTAGTGCATTCACGTTTTATCAACGTTTGGTATTAAAATTAAACATTTAAAATTCAATACATTAAATAAAACACACTACTTGGCTTAGCGCTTGCTGTCATTTATTTGGGATAACAATATATCGATAACTATGGCCATTCAAACACCAATTAGAGGATTACGCTCTTTCTGTATTGCCGCGAAATGTTTAAGTTTCAAACATGCGGCTTCACAACTATTTCTCACACCGTCAGCTGTGAGTCACCAAATCAAGTTACTTGAACAACAACTTGGCTTTGAGCTATTTCAACGCCAAACTCGTGCTATTGTGTTAACAAGTGCTGGGAAACAATTTTATCACGCAGTACAACCGATAATATCTGAACTAGAATCGACTATTTCAGAGTTTGCTAAAACACAACAAAATCAAACAATTACCATAAGTATGCCGGAATTTTTCGCCAGTGAATTATTTGTACCAAAACTCGGGGAATGGACAGAGCTTAACCCAACGATTAATTTACAACTGGAGACAGTAAAATCAGCAACTATTCCAGCAACAACCGCCGACTTATCCATTGTTTTAGCAAATGGCAAACCAAACGCCAGCATAGTGCATGAGTTGTTTCCCATACGTTATGCGCCAGCATGTAACAAAAAACTGTATCGAAAATGGGCAACTCAAGGCTTTGACGCGTTAAAAAAAGTTCCACTCATTTTGCATCAGTCGCGTCCTTGGTCATGGCATCAATGGGCAGACAAAGTCAATATCGATGATTTTGATCCTAAGCAAATCATTCAATTTGATAGCATGTTTGGTGTTGCTAGAGCCGCACAACAAGGAATGGGTATAGCGCTAGTGCCACTTCCAATGAGTAAGTCTTGGTTTAGTGAACAATTATTAGTGAAATTATTTGATCATGAACTAGTGACCAAAGACCGCTACTATTTAATTCAGCATGAAAACATTGAACAAAATGATGCGCTCAATACCTTTGCACAATGGGTTATCAAGCAATTTGCCCTATAAATGAAAAAAATTCACCTCATAAGTGTATTTTAATCGTTTGTCAGACCCCCCTTCGTTTTTTAAAGTGACAAGCGTCAACAACATTGACGCTTATTTTAACACTAACTAACAAGGAATTTATGATGAAACTTTTAACTTCTGTTTCAAAACACTTACCCGCAGCATTATTGCTTTGCTGTAGTTCGGCCATGGCATCAAGCTCACTCGAAGGCTTTAAAGTTGCCGTTATCGAAGATTCAATTGCCAGTGACAACATCATTGCTGGAAATTACCTTCAAGGAATGAATGAATT
>JBNKXM010000477.1:0-2056 GCA_050300315.1 Thalassotalea sp.
TCTGTTTTTAAGAATGAAAACCGACCTGAGGTCGTTTTTTTTATATAGGAAAATCGCGACGGGGCATAAAAGTTAATAATTTAGACGTATTACTGACACTAATAGGCGAGTTCATCAAGATAATAGTACGTGTAAAATTATTGCCTGTTTTTTGTTCATTCCCTCTAGTAATGTCAATTTATTTTGGTAGACTAACCGCCTAATAATAAAACTAAAAATATATGGACTGGCCTTAGATGGAAGTAAAGGCAAATAATAATGTGCAAGCGGCACGACAAATTCCCAAATTAAAGTCATTACTTAAAAAGTATCGACAATTAAAAACGATGCAATCGGGGTTACTGCAATTGTCAGAGTTGGCAAGTTCAGTCACCGATATGTCGTCGTTTTATAGTGCGCTTGAATCAGTGATCAAAACCTTATTAGTCACTGATAGCTTCCATATCGTTTTATTAAATCAATCTCGTCAACTTTCACTCGCTTATAGCCATAATGCGAGAGAGCATCGTTTATTAACACATCTAGATCAGCAACATTGGGTGCAGAGTTTAACTCAAATGGTGTTTGATGAAGGTGAAGCTATTCATTGCAATTCTGCGGAACGATTAGCCTTATCTAAAGCAGGAAAAATTGTGTTGTACGGCTCACCTTGTGTTGATTGGTTGGGGGTGCCGTTAAAACGAGGTCGTCAAGTCATTGGTGTCATTGCCCTGAAAAGCTACGATGAAAAGCTCTATTTTGATGACCGGGATAGCCAATTAGTTGAGTTTATCGCTGAACATTTAGTGACAGCGATAGATCGCGTTAGAAGCCGTGAGTTGCTCGAACAAAATATTCGTGAAAGAACGAAAAAACTAACTGATACCAATAAAAAACTTCAACAAGAAATTGCTGAGCGTCAAAAAGCGGTAAAAACACATAAAGCGTTACTAGCAATTTCAGAATTATCTGTGGAAGGTTTTGATATTAATAGTTTTTATCATTCGTTGCATAATGAAGTGGCGAGTTTACTATCGGCAAAAAATCTATATATCGCGCTATACAATGAGCAAGAACACTTGTTGTCGTTTCCTTATTATCAAGATGAAAAATTGTCTCAGCCGTTGCCAAGAAAAATGTCGAATGGTCTGACAGAGTTTGTGATAAATAAAGGTGTACCTCTGCTTATTAGCGAGGGGCAAGTCTATTGTCTTAATGAAAATGAACAGATAGATATCAGCCCGTTTTCGTTATCTTATCCAAATGAAAATTTACCTAAGGCATGGTTAGGTTGCCCGTTAGTTGAACACGATAAAGTGATTGGTGTCTTGGTTGTGCAGCATTATCAAGATCCACATGCTTATCAAGAAAGTGATATTGAGTTAATTCGTTTTGTTAGCCGCCATATTGCTTCTGCGATCATGCGAAAAAAAGCACGGGAAGATGAGCTGCATAGCAAAGAAGCGTTAGAGCAAATTATTAATCAACGCACGCAAGAGTTGCAGGCAACTAACCTTAATTTACGCATGCAAATAGAAGAGCGTGCCAAAGCGGAACAGCAATTATATTTTGAAGCTCACCATGACGCACTGACCAAGCTCCCGAATCGCGCCATGTTCTCTGATCGCTTATCTTACGCCTTAAAGCACGTCAAGCGACATCCAATGCATCGTTTTGCTGTGCTGTTTATCGATTTAGATCGTTTTAAAATGATCAATGATACCCTAGGGCATCACGCCGGAGATGAGTTTTTAATAGAGATAGCTGCACGGCTAACTGACTGTGTGCGTGACAATGATATTTTAGCTCGCCTTGGCGGAGATGAATTTGTCGTATTGCTAGACTCATTGCAATGCCAAGATGATGTTGAAGAAGTGGCTTCTCGGATCATCACCGCGATTGCTCAGCCGTTTGAATTAGAAGGCCACGTATTATATTCCAATGCGAGTATTGGTATTGCGCTATGTAATCATCATTATAATGACACAAATGAAATATTACGTGATGCTGATGCTGCTATGTATCAAGCGAAAAGTTTAGGCAGAGGGCGTTACGTCTTTTTTGATGAAAGCATGCG
>JBNKXM010000478.1:0-2048 GCA_050300315.1 Thalassotalea sp.
AACGACCAATAAGGTAAGCCGCTGGTATCAAGTACCGTATCAAATAACTCCAATTTCGGCAGAGCAAATACAGGCATGGCAAGCAGTAACCACGATTAGCGAGTTAAAGCTTCCACCTAAAAATAATTATATCGTCAATGACCCAATAGTATATTCATTAGCAGAGCAAAATACGGCACCGAGTGACATTCCTGAATGTATTATTAAGGAAGATGGTTTTCGTGTCTGGTTCAAACAAGATCATACGTTTAATATTCCAAAAGGCTATATCTACCTTGGGATAGATAGCCCAGCGGTAAATAAGTCTACCGCTAATATTGCCATGACGCGCTTATTTGTTGATCTGTTTATCGATTCAGTTATCGAGCGTCATTATGACGCCGAGTTAGCGGGCATTCAGTATCATTTGTATTCCCATCAAGGAGGCTTAACACTGCAATTATCTGGGGTTAGCAACAAACAAGGGCTGTTAATAGAACAATTGTTATCTGAATTACAAAGCTTTTCATTTTCAAAAGAAAAATTTACGCTACTAAAATACCAATTAATCAATCATTGGAAAAATGCCGACAACAGCAAGTCGATATCACAGCTATTTTCAGCGCTCAGCTCAATCATGCAGCCGAAAAACCCAAGTAGTGAACAATTAGCGAGCGCGCTACTTGCCGTTGATCTCCATCAATTTAACACGTTTTATCAAACTATTTTCAATGGCGTTTCTTTAGAGATGCTTATTCACGGCAACTGGCGAGCATGTGATGCGCTTGCCATTCAAGCAATTGTAAAAAATGCCTTTGCAGAAAAATATCACAGTAGTCATCAAGTCAATATCCCGTTACTTGATATCAAAGGCAAAGGCAACATCGAAGTTCCGCTACACCTTCCTGAGCATGATCACGCGAGTGTTTTATATTATCCGCTGGAAGAGAAGTCTCTTGATAGCATAGCTAAAACGATGATCACTAGTCAGATTCTATCGCCTTTATTTTTCCAAGTGATGCGTACCGAGAAACAATTTGGTTATTTGGTTGGTGTTGGTTTTGTACCAATCAACCGTTATCCTGGACTAGCTTTTTATATACAATCGCCGAAATACCAAGCAGCCGAGCTTGTTGAGGCAATGGAAGATTTTATTAATCAGTCACATCTCGCACTACAAGAAATGCCAGAAGATGATTGGCAACATCTAGTAAAAGGCTTAGCAAGTCAACTGCAAGAAAAAGACACCAGTCTGCGAATTAAGAGCCAACGTTTTTGGAATGCTATATGTAATGATGAGCGAGATTTCAAGCAAAAACAACGCTTAATCGATGTCATTTTATCACTAACAAAAGATGATATTTATCAATACATTAAACAACAATTAAATAACGAAAACCATATTATCGATCGCTTTTGTTTAGTATCTCTAAAACAACATAAAGATCAATCAGATCTAGCAATACATGAGCATCAGCCAACGGAATTACTCAGTAACTTAAAAAATTGCTCAATAAAGTACTAATTAGGCCGATATCTAGAGTAGTTAGCACCTTCACTTTGCACAACTGTTTATGTGATCCCAGCTAACAGTTGACTTAACCGCTTACATCCTTTGTAATGGGGTTTATATAAGAATAATTACTCATATTAAGCAAGGTCGTATTTGTGCTATTTTCGTTAGTTAGGTATGTGTTTCCGCAGCGCAAGTTGCTGATGTGTGTACCGCTATTTTTGATATCTCTGTTATCTCTCAATCTATCTGCTTACGCATCTCCTAATAATGTAAACAAAAATATAAATGTGCGCCATTTAAACACGTCAGATGGCCTTTCACAGAGCGTTATCTACGACATAATTGAAGACACTAATGGTCAGATTTGGATAGCGACCCAAGATGGGTTAAATGTTTACGATGGCAAAAACTTTCTGTTTTATCGAAACAACATTAACGATAAGAACTCCATCGCAGACAATTTGATTAGAAAGCTTTATATCGATAGTGAAAAAAATATTTGGGTAGGCACACAAAACGGCCTTAGCAAATACAATAAAAAACAAGATAATTT
>JBNKXM010000479.1:0-2044 GCA_050300315.1 Thalassotalea sp.
TCCGTAGTTGGGCGTAATCCGTCGGCCATCAAAACAGGCAGTTTTCTGCCGCGATGCTTACCAGCAATAATACGTATATTACCTGTTGGTTTAAGGTTTTTTACCGTTTTGCTTGAACGAATTCTCGATTTGCGCATAAGTTAGGCTACTTTGGTTTTTTGTCTGCGGTTTCAGTGGTAAGATAACGACAATTTTATCCTTGTTTACACAGTTATTGCTATCAATATTGTTGTTGATGGTACAAAGAAGATCTGAATTTATGTCGAAAAAGAAAGGTATGTTTTCTTGGTTGGGCTTAGGCGCTCAAAAAGATAAAGCTAATGATCAAGCATCGTTAGATGAGTCAAAATTGTCTGAAGAAGCAATAGAACAAACAACAGAAAAAACAGAAGTAACCGCTGAGCTGGTTTCATCGGCGCTTGCACAACCCACACCAACACCAGAAAATGATTTGCCAGAGCCAGAGCCAGAGCCAGAGCCAGAGCCAGAGCCAGAGCCAGAGCCAGAGAAAAAAATAGGTTTCTTTGCTCGCTTAAAGTCAGGGTTAAGCAAAACCAGACAAAATCTCGGTGGTGGTTTAATCGATTTATTTCGCGGTAAAAAAATCGACGACGAGCTTTTTGAAGAATTAGAAACACATTTATTAATGGCAGATGTCGGTGTTGAGACCACGATGAAAATTATTGAATCGCTTACGGAATCTGCATCACGTCGTGAATTGAAAGACGCCGAAGCCCTCTATGAGCTGTTAAAAGTCGAACTTAAGAAAGTTATCGAACCTGTTAGTCAGCCGCTTGAAGTGCCTGAAAGTACTAGCCCTTATGTAATTTTGATGGTTGGTGTAAATGGGGTTGGTAAAACTACCACTATAGGTAAATTAGCAAAACAGTTTCAAGCACAGGGTAAATCTGTGATGTTAGCGGCAGGTGATACCTTTAGGGCCGCTGCTGTCGAACAGTTACAAGTATGGGGTGAACGTAACGATATCCCAGTGATTGCGCAACATACCGGCGCAGATAGTGCTTCTGTTATTTTTGACGCTATCAGTGCAGCTAAAGCGCGGGGAGCGGACGTTTTAATTGCTGATACCGCTGGCCGTTTACAGAACAAAAGTCATTTGATGGAAGAGCTGAAAAAAGTCGTACGTGTGATGAAAAAACTTGATGAAAATGCCCCTCATGAAGTGATGCTCACGCTTGACGCAGGTACTGGTCAAAATGCTTTAAGCCAAACCCAGCTGTTTAATGAAGCGGTTGGTTTAACAGGTTTGACGCTAACGAAACTTGATGGCACGGCGAAAGGTGGCGTAGTCTTTGCGGTCGCCGACAAATATGGCATTCCAATCCGCTATCTAGGTGTTGGCGAAGGTATTGACGATTTGCGTCCGTTTAAAGGTGACGATTTTATTGAAGCCTTGTTTAGTGACGAAAAATAGTTAACCTGTAAATAATAACAATAATAGAAGTTAACATTATGATCCGTTTTAATCGCGTAAGTAAGACCTATCCCGGCGGCTTTTTAGCATTAAACAATGTGAATTTTAGTTTAGCTGCTGGAGAGATGGCTTTCTTAACAGGCCATTCAGGCGCGGGTAAGAGTACGCTATTAAAATTGATGAGTTTAATGGAAAAACCAACCAGTGGTAGCGTTCATATTAACGGCACTGATTTATCAGGGGTAACCTATCGGCAAATTCCTTATGTGCGAAGAGGCATAGGGATGATTTTCCAACACCATAATTTGCTGATGGACAGAACGGTATTTGATAATGTTGCACTACCTTTGATAATTGAAGGTTGTAGTCATAAAGAAACAAAAAAGCGCGTAGATGCGGCACTTGATAAGGTGCATTTAGGTAATAAACAGCGTTGTTTTCCTAATATGCTTTCAGGAGGTGAACAGCAACGTGTTGGTATAGCCCGAGCCGTGGTGAATCGTCCCACTCTACTGTTAGCCGATGAGCCTACGGGTAACTTGGACCCAGAACTATCGACTCGTATCCTGCATCTGTTCGAAGAGTTTAACCGAGCTGGGGTGACCATTT
>JBNKXM010000480.1:0-2038 GCA_050300315.1 Thalassotalea sp.
CGCGCTGATCGCCTTTTACTGGTTTATTGAACGGCTAATCTAAGCTAGCGCCGCATAAACGTAAGATAAAAAAAAAGGCCGAGATAAATCAAAAAGAGTTATCTCGGCGTTTATTTTATATAACAAGCGTTACGATAAATGTGCTAACAGCACCTCAACCGGATGGCGAGTTTTTAGTTTACCTAAGCGCTTAACCTGTGAGCGACAAGAATAGCCAGTAACCACAACTTGTTGTGCATCCAAAGGTTCAAGCTTTGGCTGCCAGCTCAACTGATATAAACCTTTTGAGTTATCAAAGTTAACTTGCTCATGACCATACGTACCCGCCATGCCACAACAGCCAACCGACACACTTTCTAACGTTAGGCCAAAATACCTAAAAATATCTTGCCACTGTTTTTCACTACCCGCTAATGCCGTTTTTTCGGTGCAATGGGCAAATAATTTAAACACTGTATCATTGTTCGCCAATTGTTGATTATTTTCTATTTTTTGATGATCGATCACCGATAACAACCATTCATGAGCAAGTAGCACTTCAAAGTTACCTCGTTGCTCACCGAGAATACGTTGATATTCATCGCGATAGCAGAAGACTAATGAGACATCCATACCTAACATTGGAATGTTTAATTGCTGTAACTGGTTTAAAAATGCCGCGCTCGATTTAGCCGTATTAGCAAAGCGTTTTAAAAAGCCTTTGACATGCTGTGGTTTACCGTTTGGTTTAAATGGCAGTAATACCGGTTTAAAACCCAGTTTAGCAATTAATAGCATCAGGTTTTCAACCACTTCAGCATCATAAAATGAGGTAAACGGGTCTTGTACGATAAACACGTAAGATTGACGTTGCTCGGCTGACATTTGCTCAAAGCGCTGTAAATCAAAACGTTCGAAACCTCGTCCATCAACGCGTGCATTTAACGTTGGCACTGACAACAACGGTGTATCAATATAGCCTATAGTCGCTTTTGATGCTTTGTCATACCATTTACTTGCCAACACGCCATTAACTAACTTCGGCGCTTTTGCCATCAATGGCGTTAACAGCTCAACATTCGCCACTAAATGATCTTTTATTGGCCTAAAATAACGAGTGTGATACAAGTTAACAAATCGGGCTCTAAAATCAGGTACATCGACTTTTATCGGGCATTGGCTAGCGCACGCTTTACACGCTAAACAGCCTGACATAGCTTCCATCACTTCATGAGAAAAATCAGCCTGATTAGCGTTAGAAAGTTTGTTTTTCACTTTATCGAGTAATTGTTTTACCGACCAACCACTCACTTGCTGTTCAAGTGCTAGCACATCAACGCCTTTACTTTCCAGCAAACGTAGCCATTCACGTAATAAGCCAGCTCGGCCTTTTGGTGAGTGACGACGATCTTTGGTGATCTTACTCGACGGACACATAGGGCTTGCCGCATCATAGTTAAAGCACAAGCCATTACCATTACAATCCATTGCCGCACTAAATGACTGTTTTACTGTAATTGGAATTTGTCGATCAAACGTACCACGTTTCACGCCATCAACTGACACTAATAATTCACTTGAATCAATTGGCGTACAGATTTTCCCAGGATTCATTTTATTTAGTGGGTCAAACGCCGTTTTAATTTTTCTTAGTTCGGTAAATAACTCTTCACCAAAAAACTCAGGGCCGTATTCGCTGCGATAACCTTTACCGTGTTCGCCCCACATTAAACCGCCATATTTTGCCGTTAACGCCACCACTTTATCAGAGATCTCGCGCATGATTTTTTCTTGCTCAGGATCGCACATATCAAGCGCAGGGCGCACATGCAACACGCCCGCATCGACATGACCAAACATGCCGTAATGTAGCTGATAGCTATCAAGCAAGCTTCTAAACTCTGCGATGTAATCAGCTAAATTTTCAGGAGGAACTGCGGTGTCTTCAGCAAATGCTAATGGTTTTTGGCTTCCTTGAGTATTACCTAATAGCCCTACCGCTTTTTTACGCATGGTATAAAGTTTATTGATACACGCCAGATCTGAGGTAATCTGGTAG
>JBNKXM010000481.1:0-2033 GCA_050300315.1 Thalassotalea sp.
AAAAATAAAGTGAATGTACATAATAAAAACTGGGGGAATAAAGTAAATACTTTCCTCGAACGTCCGACAGTTAAAGCATTAGGCTTTGTTGCTGTTGTATTTTCACTATTTCAGGCTGTTCAAATTGGTTACTCTGCTCTAGAACTAGAAGAAAAAGCTGATAATGTAGCGCAAGAACAAACTAACACATATGAACCTTCTTCCGTCAAATAGGCAATAGTGTTTTTTTTAGCTGCCGTTAGGCAGCTAATTGGTCAGTCAATCAGCAAAATCTATTACTTCGCTCTGTCAATTAGCCGTTAACATCGTTTACGGCAAACACATATTGAGGCTCTCTTATGTGAACTCATTCACTGCCTGATACGGGTAGTCCTTTGGTTGTTCAGGGGCACTAGACATTTATCGGTTAACCTTCATCTGGCGCTACTCAAGCGGATGACTCACTTATTTTTCATAAGGGTCAGTTAGTTTCAGGCTCAGCTAAGGTGTAAACGATTTTGCTCATTGTTAGATGCGCACCAATGGGGTGTCTAATCAAGCGACAAGGCTTATACGGCGACGACATTTACCTGCCTTTGCATGCTTATAGCAAACTTAAACGCAAATAACTCAGGGTCGTTCTTGCTCATCCAGTTAGGTGTTCAGCTCACCCCATTGTGCGACTTAACACGTTAAAAATCTTGCATCATCAAATACCGTTTTATGTTTAAGCATATAATACACACAGCGACCAATTTTATGGGCTAACACGGATAAGGCTTTGGCCTTGCTCATACGTTTTTGTAGTTTCGTTAAGTAGCGTCTGGCTTTGTCGTTACCGCGCAGATATAACACCGCCGCTTCACTGAATGCCCATTTTAGATGGCCGTTGCCAATTTTATTACCAGAAGTACCATAGGTTTTACCCGCTGATTCTGCTTTGCACTTTACCAGTCGGCAGTAAGAAGCAAATTGCTGTACCGATGTAAATCGATTGATATCACCAATTTCGTAAAGAATTGTCATGGCGAGAATAATACCAACACCGGGAATGGTGCGTAGCTGAGCATAGTAATCTGGCCGATGTTGCTTGGCTTGTCGTTCAAGAAAGTATTCTAGGTACTTTAATTCTTTGGCGTAACTATCAAGGATAGTAAGGTCAAAATTCACGTTCCGTTGAACCACCTCATCTTCAAAACGATGACGAAATGCCTCTCTAACCGATGGGTTCTTCATATGTAATTCAAGCGCGGGGTAATTGTATTGACTGTTGGTGTTAACAACGTGCGCTTTTAACTGAGCACCATGGCGCACTAGGCTCGTTCTTCGCCTGAGTAAATCTCGTGTTGAGCGCATATGCTCTGGATAGTTATACGCCATTGGAAAATTACCGCCCTTAAGCAGACAGGCAATTTTGTAGGAATCGATTTTATCATTCTTGGCTTTGCCGCCATGAATCGCTTTCATGTATAAGGCATGCCCCAAAACAAATTTAATGTTGTGCTGGGCACATAAGTCACTGACCCAATACCAACAGTGCATACATTCAACACCGATAACCACTCGGCTGAGGTAGGGCTGTATAAGAGACAATAACGCGAGTTTATCAGCCTTTATTTTTTGGTGAACAAGCTTTTCACCTTGTTGATTTAAAATACAAACGTAAAGAATTCGCGCATGTAAGTCGATCCCACAATAAAAATCGTGTAATTTGGTGTAAAATTTCATTGAGCTTTCTCCTTTTGGTTTGGTCGCCTTGAAGTTTAGCTAATCGCTAAACTTCGGGGAGAAGGTTCAATAAGTATCAAGCCATTACAGTGTGGGACTTTTAACAGTTGGCTTTCCTCACTGCGTTCGTTATTTTAGCCAACTATTAAAAGCCCCTGAATGAGGCGTTAGTGTGAACAAATGAAGCTTTTGCGAATATTGTTAGTCTTATTCTTAATTCAAGGCTGCAACGAAATGGAAAATAAAATGCTATCAAATGGAAGTGAAGTAAAAGAAGCTCTCCTAAAACTTAAATCTCAGAAAAAATTCGTTAAAGACTCAAGTAT
>JBNKXM010000482.1:0-2028 GCA_050300315.1 Thalassotalea sp.
GTGGTTAAAACAAACAACGGAAAATAGCCAAATTAATGCTGCTGAGCTGCTTGAAAAAGTTTCATCAAACGGCATTAACGTCACTATTAATGAGCTTATTCAGTATCAAAGCAAAGCATCTTTGATCAATTTGACCGCCGCGAAAAACTTAAAAGGTCAAATGAGTGGTAATTACCTAGCGCGCACTAAAGGGCGCGGCATGGAATTTGACGAAGTCAGACATTACCAAAATGGTGATGATATTCGTGCCATTGATTGGCGGGTAACTGCTCGCACTGGAAAAACGCATACCAAACTATTTAGAGAGGAAGTTGAGCGGCCGGTACTGATTGCCAGTGATTTAAGTACCAATATGCTTTTTGGCAGCCAACTCTTGTTTAAATCGGTACAAGTCGCTCATCTTGCAGCGCTCGTTGCATGGCATGCAAAAGGCAGAGGTGATCGTATTGGCGGCATTGTTTTTAATCAGTTTCAACACAGTGAGTTGAAACCTCGCAGCAGAAAACAAGGTGTTTTGCACTATTTACACGCCTTGGCGACGTGTCATCAAACCAGCGAAGCACATATGCAGAGCTATCACGATGAGCACACGAATCAACAGGCATTCGAACAAAACTGTTTAAGGCTCAGACAATTGTCTCGCCCCGGTAGTTTAGTGTATCTGCTAACTGACGGTCACCATGTTAATCAAGAAGCAATACGGCATTTATCCCATATCAGTCGACATTGTGAACTGGTAGTCTGTTTAATTTCAGATCCGCTTGAGTATGATTTACCAAGCAGTTCTCACAAAATAAATGTCAGCATCACAGACGGTGTCCATAAACAACAGCTAACACTAGGTGATAGCAAAACTGCCGAAAAATATCATCAAAAAGCACAAGCTTATATCAATGAAAAAGAACAATTATTAGAAAAAGCAGGCGCACGTTTACTGCACTTTAGTGCTGGCCAATTGCTTGAAGATCAGATTAAAAACGGAGTATCACCATGGATCCGTTAGCCCAACTAAAAGACATCCACTTGCCCGATCCAATCAATCACTATCCATTAGCTTATGGTTGGTGGATAGTCGCGTTACTGCTCATCACATTAGTCATTACTTTGAGCTACCAATTATTAAAAAAACGACGCCTTAATCGCGCTAAAAAACAAGCGATCATTTACCTTAAAACTAATGAGTTAACTGATGATGCGATAATAGCGACAATTAAATGGGCCTGTTTACAATACTTCCCACGTCAGCAAATTGCCCAGCTTTTTGGCAAAAGCCTGAGCGAATTTTTACGTTTGCAATTGCCAGATAAACATCAAGAGCGCTTGATGTCAGTTATCACCCCAGCAATTGAAAGACAATATCAACGCTCAACTGAGGCAAGTGAAGTAACAGAACATAGCGCATTAAATAACGCGGCTATTTTGTGGTTAACCCATGCCTTACCGCCAAAGGCTCAGCGTATCAGCCGCTCGCGGTTGAATAGCAAAAATAACGATAGCTTAGCGGTCGAACATACGGAGGCACAGCAATGATTGAACTTGCCTTACCGTGGGCATTAATTGCGTTACCACTGCCCCTGATCGTTTATTGGCTGCCGGCAAAGGCAAATAGCGAAGCGGCACCACTAAAAATGCCAACACTTGTTTCAGGTTTACAGTCTACTGAAATTGGCAATAGCACGAAAAAAACACCAATTTCGCTATTAGCAACCCTTTGGCTATTACTAGTGCTTGCCGCCAGTCAACCTCAATGGTTAGGCGATGCGGTGAACATTCCAACCGAAGGCCGTGAAATGATGGTTGCGGTTGACCTCTCGGGCAGTATGCAGGTAGAGGATATGAGCTTAGGCGGAACTGCCGTCAATCGTTTAGATATGTTAAAAGTATTATTAGGCGAATTTATCGAGCGCCGCGTTGGCGACAGACTTGGTCTGATCTTATTTGGTGATGATGCTTATATGCAAACTCCGATGACCTTTGATCGAAAAACCGTGCAACAAATGCTGGATGAAACCGTATTAGGACTCGTTG
>JBNKXM010000483.1:0-2027 GCA_050300315.1 Thalassotalea sp.
CTGTTGCTGATAGCCACCTTGTTGAGGTGCTTGCTGATAACCACCTTGTTGTTGTGGTGCAGGCTTGCTGTATGGTTGTTGCTGAGGCACAGGCTGTTGATAACCACCTTGTTGAGGCGCAACAGCTGGCTGTTGAAAACCACCTTGTTGTTGTGGTGCTGGCTGTTGAAAGCCACCTTGTTGTTGAGGCGCTTGCTGCTGAAAACCACCACTTTGTCCCATACCACCTGGAGCACGAGCGTCTAACATTTGCATTTCGTTAGCAACGATCTCTGTCGTGTACTGATCAACACCTTGCTGGTTTTGCCATTTACGTGTTTGCAAACGACCTTCTAAATAAACTTTTGAACCTTTTTTAAGGTACTCACCAGCAATTTCAGCTAAACGTTGATAAATAACAATACGATGCCATTCCGTTTTTTCTTTTTGCTCACCAGTTTGTTTATCTTTCCATGTTTCAGAAGTTGCCACGGTAAAGTTTGCAACCGCACTGCCGTTTGGCATAAAACGCACTTCTGGATCTTGCCCTAAATTTCCAACAATGATGACTTTATTGATACCACGACTGGCCATGTATTTTTCCTACTTCGGTTGCGCAGTAGTTGATAAGCTACTGACTATTAAGCATTAAAACTGACAACTTTGTTCAATGCTTGATCAAATTAAACTGTTAAGCGATCTATTCTAACATCGCTCTTTCTAATGCGATAGAGTCAATTTTACTTCTTTAAATAATCCGTCATTTTATCGACGATATCTTGCGGAATTTTCACCGTTTTTTGATTTTGATAATCAAAATGCACCATTACCGCAGTACCGGATGCACAACATTGACCTTGCTGCCAAAGTTCTTGATAAACGTCAAACGATGAACTCCCCACCCGACCAATATAGGTACGAATTTCCATCTCATATTCGTAATACATCTGCCCATGAAACGTCACGTCAATTTTTGCTAAAATCAATTTCCATTGGCTCAAGTCTAAATCCGGCGTAAACCATTTAAAAATGTCATCTCGCGCCCCTTCAAACCATACGGGCACCATAGTATTATTAATATGACCTAAGGCGTCAGTATCACTGAACCTTGGTTTAAACGTTTGTGAAAAATAATTTCCTGACATACTCATTGACTCTCTATATTTGAACTTTGCTAGAACACTTAGTTTGATCTATGCAAATGGCTAATAACAGCTTATTTTGCCAGCGATATTTTATACTGGCTCGCTATGTTAACTGGCTATGGTGGTTAGCTCACTACCTTTATAAAAAACGTTTTAGCAAACGATCTATCTTCGACAAAGTTAATCGACGCAACAATTTCTTTGGTTTTTCAGGATAATCTTGCAATGATTCAAGCTGTTGATAATGGTTAACACGCGTAAAATTGCGGGCAATAACCTGATATTCTTTGTCAAACAATGCACTTATTGCCTGCTGACGATCGTCAATTAACAAACCGTTTTCTAAGTCTAATCCCCAAGCGCGCGGGTTTAAGTTACTACCCGTCATTAAATGCCAGCGATCATCAACCACTATGCCTTTTGCATGATAACTATTGTCGCCATCACTCCAAAGGTTAATCGTTAACTGCTCATTATCAATATAACGTTGCCAGCGTTTAATAAATCGACGCAATATTTGCTCGTAAATATAAGGGATCACACCAATTGTGCTAAACGGTTTCGACGGTGCGATAAAAAAGTCGCTCGCCGTTTTATCGCCAACCACAATAGTAACTCTTACACCACGCTTAAGTGCCCGCACTAGTTGTTTTATCACCACATGAGGTAAATTAAAGTAAGGCGTAAACAGTACAATGGTTCGCTGACTCTGTTTAAGCAATTGGCAAATATGATGGTTAAGTTGGTTAGCTCGCCGACCACATCCGACTAATGGTGTAATGTTTATTGACGCATCTGTGCTGTCATCATTTAACTGATAACGCGCCCGTCGCACCAAAGCTACCGTGCGCTTGCTGATGATTTTCTGTTGTTTACTGGTAAGTTTTACTTCGCTGGTTAAAT
>JBNKXM010000484.1:0-2008 GCA_050300315.1 Thalassotalea sp.
CATAATATGCGCATAGGGAGTGTCACCCCACATAACATAAGGACCACCAACGCTTGGATCTGTTGGTACACCTTCAAGCAATGCTTTAGGAACAATGATCATTAAATGAGGTCCTGTTTCAACATAATCTTTGGCATTTTTATGATCAGCATGGTACGGCGTTGAGTTACTGACACCTGCGCCAATATCACCTTTTAACATATATGAGAGCCCAACACGTGTTGGCGTAAAATCACTTTTACTACCTAGGGCGTTCATCATCTCCATCCATGTTTTATCATTACATATGGGTTTTTTATCCCCAGGCATGACATTAGGTAAACATGTCCAACCATTACTGCCTTTCTTTAATATCGTTCCATCATTGTCCATTATGGTGGCGTTTTGACTAATTGAACTCGGTGCTGCCGACATAGCTCGATTGATTTTTGCTTGTGTCGCTTCATCGGCGACAACATTTGTCGTGCATAGCATTAACAGTCCTACAACTGCACTTAATTGATTGCTCTTCATATTGATACCTCGTTGGTTTGTTAAGACCTGATCCAGCTAACATCAACAGGTAGGTATCAGTATAGTTGACTCTTAAGGATTAGCTTAGAAGTGAAAAGCGTTTATCGTGGCGAACTAACAATGGTCGTATTTATTTGCCCATATCACAGAATTTTTATAATAATCAGCAAGTAAGTCATAGTCGATATTGATCATTTCAGCAGCCGTTTTGGTTTTAAACCAACTTCCTTGTTCATAGGCTTTTACCGTTTCTAAAACATACTTTAATAAAGAGGGTTTAGTTGAAACCAGCGCTTGCATAACTTCATCAGCCAGAGAAAGGTTGGTTAACACTTCAGCTAATGGCTTATCTAACATGGCATCGAGTAATGAAAATAGCCCGACGATAAAACACGCTTCACTTTGACCCGGTAGTACTTTAAGTGCTATCAGTTCACAAAATCTTGCACGAACGATAGCAATTCGAGTGAGTTCTTTGGGTTTATTTGCGGCAATAATACCTGTTGCCATTAATAAGATGAGTTTTTTTATCTGCAGGTCACCTAAATAAATGACGGCTTTTTTAATTGAATCCATTTGTTGGGTGATAGGTAAAATCCCCGAATTGACAAATTTGAGCAGTTTATAACTAAGCGACGAATCATGCTCAAAATACGCGGCAATTTTATTTATATTGATAGGCGTTCGCAAACTCTCTTGCATCAAATTTAACAAAATGGGTTGATTTGTTTCTAAATCTGATGAGGTGCCCATTTCGGGTTTACAAAAGTAATAGCCTTGGAAGTAGTTAAACCCTAGGCTCTTTGCTTGTTCAAACTCTTCTTTAGTTTCAACTTTCTCAGCCAAGATCTTTAGCTTTTTACGTTGTTTTATTTTCGCGATCAATGGCGCTATTTTTTCTAAAGGAGTCAATTGAATATCAAATTTGATTAATTTGATCAGATTAAAAAATCGACTCCATTCAGGACGATAAACAAAGTCATCTAAGGCTAAATGATACCCTTGATGGTATAACGCTTTGCATGCTTGAAATACTTGATCCGATGGCGTAACCGTTTCAAGGATTTCAATCATCACTTGTTTTTTTGGCAAAAGAAGAGGTAAGCCATCAATGAGTGACTGTTCACCAAAATTTATCAGCGCTGGTTTATGATCTGTGATTGGTGCTAGACCCTGATTAAGATGAGTTTGCATCACTACCTTTGCAGTTGCTTCGTGAGGGTCTATGTTTGGAAATATATTTTCAGGACTATCGCGATATAGCAATTCGTAAGCGACGACATGTTGTTTACGATTGAGTATTGCTTGTCTTGCTGTATAAACTCGCATTTTTTTCCTTGTACGTCTATGTCCATAAGCGTAATCAGTGCCTACTGCTCTTGCTAATATTAACCTCAATTCTTTAGTTTGGCGAGTTTATCGAAACAACATACCTAGCTCTATCGTTGTTTTAATGTATTTAACTATAAAAAAATCACTAAAAACACTTTGGTTT
>JBNKXM010000485.1:0-2002 GCA_050300315.1 Thalassotalea sp.
TTAGCCGATGGTGATATTTATGAAAGTAACAGCTATTTTTTACGGGCGATATTAATCAAGCTTGGTGCTGAGATCATCGATTTTGGTATTATTGAAGATGACGAACAAGCGATATTAACTGCGTTTACTGAGGCGGATCGACTAGCTGACGCGGTAATATCATCGGGAGGTGTTTCGGTCGGTGACGCTGATTACACTAAAAAAGTGTTGTGCGAACTCGGCGATATCGCTTTTTGGAAAATTGCCATGAAACCAGGTAAACCATTTGCCTTTGGGCGCTTACCTAATTCTTACTTTTTTGGCTTGCCAGGTAATCCAGTATCGGCATTAGTGACATCGCATCAGCTCGCATTACCTGCGCTCTTGAAAATGCAACGAGTGGAATATAAAGCGCCGTTATTATTAAAAGCGAAAACAGAATCAAGGTTGAAAAAATCGCCTGGTCGCATGGATTTTCAGCGAGGTATAGCATTTAATAATGCACAAGGTGAGTTAGTAGTACGCAGCACTGGTAGTCAGGGCTCAGGCATTTTAACCAGCATGGCGGCGGCTAATTGTTATATCGTATTAGCGTCAGAGCAAGGCCGTGTTGAACAAGGCGAAATGGTCGATATCCAGTTGTTTGATAAATATTTACAGTAGTGAACCGTGGCTAAAGCGATCTATTTATTACCTGGCACTATGTGCGATAGTCGGTTATGGCAAAGTTTTGCCAACGAGCTCGAAGTGCTATCAAATGTTAGCTATCGTTTTCATTATTTAACCATCGCGAATCTCGCGACGATCGATGAGATTGTTGATGATATTTATCATCAACTGCCAAAAGAAAAGCTTACATTAGTCGGCTTTTCACTTGGTGGCTATCTGGCAAGCGCGTTTGCGGTGAAATATCCTGAGCTGATCGAGCGGTTAATTATTGTGTCCAATTTACCGCGCGAATTGCCGCAAGCCGAAATAGACGAGCGTACGCGCACTGTCAATTGGATCAAGCGACATGGTTATCGAGGTATTCCAAGAAAACGGATTTTGCCGTTACTCGATGTCAGTGCGCAACAAAATAAAGCCATTATTGAGTTGATCATCGATATGGATAAGATGCTCGGGCAAAGCGTTTTAACACATCAGTTATTAGCAACGACTAAACGACAAAATTTAGTCGACTCGTTAATCGCCTTACCACTGAATAAGTATTTTATTGTCGGTGAAAATGATAATTTGGTTGATGTGAGTTTTTTACGAAAAATGGCGACTGTTGATCAGCGCATGCAACTACGAGTGTTAGAAAACACGGGTCATATGTTACCGCTTGAACAGCCTACATTATTGGCACAAGCGTTTGTAAATTGGTTAAAGTAGGCAAAAAAAAGCAACCTTAATTGGTTGCTTTTCTTAACGTATTTTAAAAACTGTAGACTAAAGTCATTGCCGTTTGCGTATCGGTATTTTCTCTACCTTCTTCAACCTCGGTATTGTGGTCAATAATAAAGGCAAATTTTAACGCTAAGGTTTTAATTAGCTTAGTCGTGATCGATGTTTCTGCTTTATATTTACTGTTTTCACCCGTTTTTGGTGCGTATTTCACACTCAGTACTTGCTTAAACTCGACGTGTTCATTAATCTTTCTTAAATATAACGCCTGTGCCTGAATAATGAAGGCACTTTTGGTTTCACTGTCCATGGTATCTGTCGCTTTTAAAACATCGCGTTTGTAACCTGGACCAATATCGGCAAATAGTGAGGCTCTTTCGTTTTTAAACCATTCACGACCCCAACCAGCTGATATTGAACTTTGATTTTCAAAGCCTGAAAAACGATTGTCTTCATAAGAAACAGCACCGTAAACATAGTTTTTGCTGTTTTTATCTAAGGTGTAGTTAGTTTTAGATTCAAACGTCCATTTTTGATCACTGGTTTCGAAGTGATCTTTACCATTTTCGTCTTTAAGTTCAGTTTTCTTAACTAATAAATCTAACGCAACTGTGCTACGCCATAACTCTTTTTC
>JBNKXM010000486.1:0-1999 GCA_050300315.1 Thalassotalea sp.
AAAAAAATTAATCAAACCTCCAACATTTGAGTTTAAATCTTCCAAAGGATAATCTGTGGAATAAGCAGGGTCACTATTTGAAGCCAGGTATAAAACAACATCAAAATCGTTTCCTATTTTATATTTTAATTTTTCAATATCTTGTTTGAGACTTTCAGGCTTTGCTGTCGGCGCATAGCGTTTAACCACTTGACCTTGACGATTGATCAAAAACTTAGTGAAGTTCCATTTTATTCGTTTTGTGCCGAGAATGCCTTTCGCTTGAGATTTCAGGTACTGATAAAGCGCAGCGCTATTATCGCCATTCACTTCTATTTTTTCCATCAACGGAAAACTGATATTAAAGTTCAGATCGCAAAACTGTTGAATTTCTTCTGCGTTACCTTTTTCTTGCTGACCAAACTGGTTGCAAGGAAAGGCTAATACAACAAGCCCTTGTGCTTGATATTGTTTATATAACTGTTCTAATCCTGCGTATTGAGGGGTAAACCCACAAGCGCTCGCCGTATTAACGATTAACAACACCCTGTCTTTATATTGGCTTAAATCAACGAGTTCACCGCGGCTATTATTGACTTTAAAGTCATAGATACTTGTATTCATTCTGTTCACATCATCTGGTCGGAGTAGTATAGGGTTAGCGTATGTTAGTTCAGCGGATAAGTAAAGTTATCACTAGTGCTTTATCAGCTGTTTTTGTACACTAACGGTAATGAAAATAGAGGGTGTAAGATGAAAAAAGTAGCGTTTATTGGCCTAGGCGTCATGGGATATCCGATGGCCGGACATTTAAAAAATTCGGGCTATGATGTGTGTGTGTATAACCGTACAGCAGCAAAAGCACAGCAATGGGTAACTGAATATGGCGGGCGATCAGCGCCTACACCTAAACTTGCCGCACAAGATTGCGAGGTAGTATTTTGCTGTGTTGGCAATGACGATGACGTTCGTCAAGTCGTCTTAGGTGATGAAGGTGTACTTGCTGGACTGAAAACAGGCGGTATTTTAGTTGATCACACCACAGCATCTGCTGAACTTGCACGAGAGCTTGCCGCAATCGCTCAACAACAAGGTAAATATTTTATCGATGCACCTGTTTCCGGTGGTCAAGCGGGCGCTGAAAATGGTGTCTTAACTATTATGTGCGGCGGTGAGCAAGCAATATTTGATCAAGTTGCGCCTGTGATGGATGCTTATGCGCGTTTTAGTCAATTAATGGGCGAGGTTGGTAGTGGTCAGTTAGCAAAAATGGTCAATCAAATTTGTTTTGTTAATACCGTTCAAGGTTTAGCAGAAGGTTTGAATTTTGCACAAAAGGCTGGTCTTGATACCGATAAGCTAATTGAAACGATTTCTAAAGGAGCAGCTGGTTCGTGGCAAATGGATAATCGCGGTAAAACCATGTGTGCTCGAGAGTTTGATTTTGGTTTTGCCGTTGATTGGCTTCGAAAAGATTTAGGAATGGCATTTGAAGAAGCTGAAAAAATCGGCGCTGATCTAACTATAACCAAACAACTTGATGGTTATTATCAAGAGGTACAAGAGATGGGCGGCAACCGTTGGGATACTTCAAGTTTAATCGCTCGTTTTAAAAAATAATCAGGCTTCTTACTTATTAGTCGGTTAGTGAGCAAAATTACGCTCACTAACCTAGGGTTAACTATTACATTAATGGGAATAAGCTTTTTATATTTCATCTCAGTTATCTTGGTTTTAATATTAAGCTTTAATAACGTTTTCACTTTTTTATCATTTACTTAACCTCAGGTTTGTATAAGAAATAGTGCTAATTTTAAGAAAATAGTCACTTAGCTTAGAGTGCACTACTTCGTTTTCCACTTAGCATTATCCGGCAATGATTTAGAAGGTAATTTAATTTGGATAATCGACGGACTATTTTGATTATCCAGCGCGCCTGCAATCGCCGTTTCTAACTCTTTATACGTGCGTACTTCCCAACCTTTACACCCAAATACATCGGCTAACTTACTGTACTGCC
>JBNKXM010000487.1:0-1985 GCA_050300315.1 Thalassotalea sp.
TAGTAACAGGCACTGAAATGCTTTCACCCGCAAAACCAAGAAATTCTCCATGAGAAGAAACGGTTAACCCTGAAATATTGCTATAGGCAGACAACATTGCGCTAATAAATAAACTCGCTAACAAATAACTCATCAGCAATATCAAGTTATTTTGATAGTTTGTCCCAAGCACAAATAACAGCGTCACAAACAGTAGATAACTGATGCCAAATAGACTCGGCAAAATAAAAATATTACGCTGCGACAAGGTTTGCTGATTTGCACTGGGCATTCGCTTTGCAAGCCAAGTATCAAAGCGTTTATTTATAAAGGTTTTACATCTATCCACCAGTATCATACGTTTAACCTAATGATCTGCACCAAAAGGATCGGCACTATCAACTTTAGCTAACAGCTGTTCAGCAATACTTGGTCCTGTTGAATGTATTGCTTGTGCGCCATTTATACGATGCTGACAAACAGCATCGAAGACAGCGCGAATATCATCTGGTAACACGTGTTCTCTGTTATCAATATAGGCCCAGGCTTTAGCCGCGTTAATCAGCGCCTTGCCTGCTCTTGGTGATAACGGATTCATTACACTGTCGCCATGACGAGTTAACTGAAATAATGCAATGATGTATTCTAATATCGGCTCTGAGACGTGCACAACTGCAACGTTAGCCTGAATTTCTCTTAACTGTGCTAATGTAATCGCAGCAGGAAAATCTTCGAACAATTGCTGCTCACCCGCACTAGCTAAGATTTTCTTTTCGGCAGCAACATCAGGAAAACCAAGTGATATACGCATCATAAAGCGATCTAATTGAGATTCAGGCAAGGGATAGGTTCCGGCATGAAACATCGGATTTTGCGTTGCGATGACAAAAAAAGGCTCAGGTAATTGATGGCTAGTGCCATCGATACTGATCTTATGCCCTTCCATCGCTTCTAACAAGGCGCTTTGGGTTTTAGGGCTTGCCCGGTTTATTTCATCGGCGAGCACAACCTGATTAAATATCGGCCCTTTATGCAAGGTAAATTTTTGGCTAACTTGATCAAATATCGATACACCAATCACATCTGATGGCAGTAAATCACTGGTAAATTGCACTCGTTGATAACTTAAACCTAATGACGAAGCCAAAACATGCGCTAACGTCGTTTTCCCCATGCCAGGTAAATCTTCAATTAATAGGTGACCTTTCGCCAATAAACAAGCCATAGCAAGCTTAACTTGTTGCTCTTTACCAATAACAACGTTATTGACTTGTTCCAGTACTTTCGCAATCAATATTTGCATAAAATCAATCTCTGTAGCTTCTATCTATAGCCCTTAAGTTAATTAAATTTATTTGACCTTAATCAACACATTAGCTAATTGAGTATGACATGCTGAGATGAAGTAGACAAAAAGGATCCGGTTTATGGGACAAAATATTAGTCAGACAACATTTACTGACGCTGATTACTCACATTTTCAGGATCGACTATTTGCTCAGCTTGAGCAGTTAAAACAAATCATGCAGCGCCCGGATTTTGGTCAACAAACGCTAAAAATAGGTGCTGAATTAGAGATGTATCTTGTTGATGATCAGGGCAACGTCAAACTTAACAATCAATTGTTGCTCGATGAAATCGCTGATAACCAATTCCAACCAGAATTAAATCAATATAACTTAGAGCTTAATCTATCTGCGGTAGACATTGTTGGTAAACCATTCACCGCGCTAGTTGATGAAATCAGAGCAAAAACAGCAAATCTTGAGCAGTTAGCGAAGAAACACCACACCAATATTATCCCAATCGGCATTTTGCCGACATTGAGCAAGCAGCATCTTAATAGCAAATGCATGACCAATATCCCAAGATATTCTTGTTTAGCTGAACATTTGTATCAACAGCGTGGGGAAAATTTTCAAATCAATATTAACGGTGATGATGCATTAACGGTCGATTTTGCCGATATCTGTGCAGAAGGTGCGAACACCTCTTTTCAAGTGCAT
>JBNKXM010000488.1:0-1973 GCA_050300315.1 Thalassotalea sp.
TGTTGATCATTAAGCTTTTGGTTGCCGCCATCATAGCGAACGTTTTCTCCTAAAAAGCACGCACTGACTAAAATTTTTTCCATGGTTATTGTCCGTCAAGTTCAGTAAATAATTGTTGGAGTTGTTGTTGGGACTGCACTTGTTCTGCTTCCATCCAGATTGATTCCGAATAACACTCAAAGTGCAGTTGCACGTAACACTGCCGCCAAAGTAACCTGACAGATACGCGATCTGCACCAGTTAATTGTTCTATCGCTTCAAAGCCAGCATACTGGTGTAGGAAAAGCTCAACCAACTGCTCAATATCATCTTGTGACCAGCTTTTAAGGCAACTGAATATCAATACGCCTTCATTTAACTGTTTGCATTTAAAGATAAATCCACTCGTCATTTGATCTAAACCTAAGAAATCGAATTCGATACGCTATATTACTAAAAAAACCAACGACAGCAGTTATCTTTTTACCTATAATCAGCCAAGGCGTATAAATTTTAACTAATATTAGAGAGAGAAAGTTATGAAAAAACTTACTTTAGCTGTTGCAGCTACTGTGATGATGGCATCTCCAGCATTTGCCGGTGACGTTGCTGCCGGTAAAGCAAAATCAGGTACTTGTGCAGCTTGTCACGGTGCGACAGGCGTTTCTGCTGTACCTATGTACCCTAACCTAGCTGGTCAAAAAGAAGTTTACCTCGTAAAACAATTAAAAGACTTCAAATCAGGTGCGCGTAAAGATCCTGTGATGAGTGCTATGGCTGCGCCATTATCTGACGATGATGTAGCAAACCTTGCTGCTTACTTCTCAAGCCTAAAGTAAATTAATTTTTCTTAGAAACATATAAAGCGCTCCGATGAGCGCTTTTTTTATGACTGATGAAGATGTTCTTTGATTAACGCTAAAAATGGTGCGCCATAGCGCTGTAACTTAGTATCGCCAATACCGCTGATCTGTAGCATCTCGATATCATTTGTCGGCTGAAACTTAGCTAACTCTGACAAAGTCGCATCATTAAATACAATATAAGGCGCGATGTCTTCTGCATCGGCAATGGTTTTCCGTAATGTACGCAACTTAGCGAACAACTTGCGATCATAGCTGGTACGTTGTGCCCCCTGACGCCAGTAACTGGCTTTTTGTAAACGTGGACTTGCTAACATTAATGCGACTTCACCCTTCAAAATAGCATGTGCTGCTTGCGTTAAACACAGAGTAGAATGATTCGCTATCTCTTGTTGCAAGAAACCTAGGTGAATTAGTTGCCTGATAATGGCATGCCAAAACCCCGGTGTTTTATCGCTACCAATAGCAAACGTTGATACTTTATCGTGTGACAACTGGACGATTTTATCGGTGCGCTGACCCCTTAACACATTGACAACATGTTCACTGTCACCTTGCTGCTCGATTCGATAGACACAAGACAACACTTTTTGCGCAACTTCTAAGCCATTGAATAAGCTCGGAGGATCTAGACAAATATCACAGTTACCACAGCCTTTTTCGGTATACTCGGCAAAATAATTAAGCACAACTTGCCTGCGGCAGGTTTGCGCCTCAACAAAGCCAGTTATCGACTGAAAACGTTGTAATTCGACATGACGGCGTTGTTCATTGTCACCGGATGCAATGCGCTCTTCAATTCGCTTTAAATCTTTCTCATCATACAAAAATAGCGCCTCTGCAGTAACTCGATATCCGACGAAAACAACACAAGACCTTACTGAAATAGCAGCAGCGCTGCTGCTATTTCTTTTATATCTTTAAGACCACAAAGGTAATGATAGCAATAAAAACATCCACAAGCATCTTCTTTTACTCAGCTACAACTTTGGTATTCAACAGATAATCAAATTTTGCCATCTACTATTTTTAATCAAGGCCACAATGAAAAACTGTATTCTGAACACAGACAGTAAGGTACCCAACTTCATAACTTCATAACGCGTAAACTGCTGTACAAAAATTCATGTT
>JBNKXM010000489.1:0-1972 GCA_050300315.1 Thalassotalea sp.
TGCCACGCATAACTAAATTTCGTAAAGATTGTACGTTGATCTCGCTCTAATTTTTGCAAATCATCGTCTTGATAACCACCGTCAGAATAACCAATAAAAAATAAGGTTTGTGGATTGATCTTATATGAATAAACAAGTTGCGTTGAGAAATAGCGCTGTTGTTGATCTGGACGATCTTCAATATCGTCGTAAATATACAAATCAGGGTCGCGATCTATATCGGTATATTGAACAATTAATTTTAAAATGCTGCGCATATCAAATTGATAACCAACGCGAATATCTGTTTGATTAGCGGTAAATAATCGCTTGTTATCAACATCTAATTGGCTGTAATTAAAACTCGCATTAATTTTTAAGTGTTGATTAACATCCCACGAAATATGCGGTTCAATATCAAGCACATCACCTAAGCGTGAATTACTAAAATCGATTTGTTTACCGACCCGTAAAAAATTACCTAGCTCTATACTGCCAATTGGCTTGAACTCGGCGTACATCATAAATTGATTTTCGTTGTAGTAATCACCATCCCAATAACGATTACGGTGCACTATGCCAAAGTTAGTAAAAAACTGTTTTTTACCTTGTAAATTAGCATGGATCTCATACTCTTCTTCCAATACTTTACCATCTTGATCATAAGTTTTATCCCAATCACCAAAATAGCCCCAGCGATTGAAGAAATCATCCTTGTCACCGTAGTAAAAACGCTGTCCACCTAAGAGCACACGTTCGATATTTGAACGCGACTGAAAACCAAGGTCGGCACGAAAATCTTCACCAATATTGCTATAATCGGCACGTAAGTTGTAATCCCTTGTATTGTGAGCATAATTTAGAGAAATTGCCTGATCGTTTTGATGCTTATCAAGCTCAAAGTCGTCGATCACCTGTTGCGGGTTAGTCGTTTGCGAACGAGCCACTTGATAACTTAGCGTGTCTTTTTCACTGAGCCAATAAGCACCGTCAACCGACAACAAGGTATTTTCATAGTCATCACCACTGCGATGCGTCATCAAGACACCAACATTATTGCGTTCACCAACATCCATTTTATAACGGGCAATGGCAATATTCGATTTTTCATCAAGCGTCGCGATATCTGAGCCTTGATTGCCTGGAATTAAAAACGAAGTGTTATTATCATTAGCCAGCATCACGCCGTAGCTATGGTCACTGGTTTTGCCGGTAAGCTTAACGCCAAGATCCGGCTCGGCAATATTACGGGTATGGACAAAGTTAAAATTTGCGGTATCAAAATAAGACGCCCCATCTAAGAAAAATGGACGCTTTTCAGGGTAAAACAACGAAAAGGTATTATTAACATCCAATTGTCCGGCATCTGCTTCAACTTGCGAAAAGTCAGGGTTAATAGTGGCATTTAACACGGTATCTTGGGTAATGCCCCAACGAACATCTAATCCAGGTTCAATATCTACATCACCTGATTTCCAAGGGCCTGGTACGTCGGGTTTTTCATCTTGCTTTGATAGCGTTAATGTCGGTGTTAATTGAAAATTATTTCCAGCACTGATCGCTTTTAAACCAACCAATTGACTAAACTGACATAAATTACATTTAATATTGCGATCGCGTTTATAAGTTGCCATCTGTCTTCGAACATCACGTGGATAGTTGCGCCAGCCAGCAATATTCCAAATTTTTTCTCCCTCACTCTCAGGAAAGCGTAAAGAGCTAAACGGAATTGTCATTTCAACCACGTAACCAAAGTCAGTTATTTGTCCTGCGCTGTCCCAAATGGCGTCCCAAGAATCGTCTTCATTCCAGCCATTGGTATCATCCATTTTCATATCCGCTTGTGCGCCCAACGGATTAACAAAAAATTCAAAACCACCACGTTCGTCATTAAAGGTATCGACAATAATGCCAACATTATCATCAGCCCATAGTGCATCACGATCGCGCAATGACGCGCGAATATTCTCCGGCTCAGGATCAAACGCTTTAA
>JBNKXM010000490.1:0-1965 GCA_050300315.1 Thalassotalea sp.
AAATAAGCGATATCTAAATTAACGCCTACTCGCATTGAACCAGAGCTTGGTTTAATTTGCTCCATCAATAATTTGATCAAAGTTGACTTACCCGTACCATTAGCACCAATTAACGCTAACCGATCGCCCCGCGTGATTAATAAGTCCAAATCTTTAATGATGGTCTTATCGTCAAAACACATAGACAGTTTTTCAGACTCAAACACTAATTTACCAGAACGGTCACCATGAGATATTTTCATATCACTTTGATGTCTCACTTCTCGGCGTTGCTGGCGTTCTAATCTTAATTTTTCTAAAGCGCGCACTCGCCCTTCATTACGGGTACGACGTGCTTTGATACCTTGACGGATCCACGTTTCTTCTTCGGCAAGTTTTTTATCGAACAAGGCATTTTGAGTGGCTTCTACCTGCAAATCATGCTGCTTTTGTTCAACATAAAGATCATAGTCACCTGGATAACTAGTTAATTTTCCACGGTCAAGATCGAGAATTCGTGTCGATAAACCACGGATAAATGCCCTGTCATGACTGATAAACACTATGGTTCCGGCAAAACCTTTTAAAAATTGCTCTAGCCATAACACACTTTTAATATCTAAATGGTTCGTTGGTTCATCAAGTAACAAGACATCAGGATCACACACTAGCGCTTTCGCTAACGCTAGTTTACGTAACCAACCACCAGACAGATCGCTGACTAATTGATCGGCATTGAGCGACAAAGTTGATAATACTTGTTCAATGCGTTGTTCATCTTGCCAAGCGTTTGCTTGCTCAAGTGCTTGTTGTGTATTGGCAAGCTTAGTTAAATTTTCTTCACTCGGTTGCTCAGCAATAACGGCAATCAGCTGATGATACGCTTTGATCAGTGCCGCATTTTCTTTAACCCCTTGCGCAACATAATCAAAAATTGTCATCTGGCATGACTCAGGCGGATCTTGCTCAAGCATCGCCATTTGCACATCGTTAGAGATCAGTAACTGACCATCATCAAGCACTTGTTGTCGATTTAATACTTTTAATAATGACGATTTGCCCGCGCCATTTCGACCAACTAAACAAACGCGTTCGCCCTGCTTAATTGTTAAATCGGCTTTATCTAAAATACTGTCTTCACCAAAGGCTAACTCCCCTTGGCTAATACGAATTAATTCCATTAATTAGTTAACTCTTTAATTTGTTCTGCGGTAAATGGCCAAAATAGCTTTTGGTTATCTGCCAAGCGCTCAAGCACGGGAATATGCACGCCGTAAAGCTCAACTAAGCTTTCGTCATCGACGATATCAACAACTAACAGTGCGTCTTGCAAGCCCACTTGATGACATAGCGCTAACGCTTGTTCACACAAGTGACAACCGTCGCTACTGTATAAATGATATGCTTTAGTCATAATTTTATTACGCTAACCTTGTGATTAACCAGCTGTTATGAATATGTTTATTACGCTCAAAATCTTTATCACGCGTTTGTTCACTAATATTTTTTGCTTGTAGTCCTAACGCATTCAGTTGTTCGCTATCAATTTTAAAATTGCGTTTATTATTGGTAAAAATAATCTCACCACCTGGCGCCAATGAATTTAACGCATCACTTAACACCTTGATGTGATCACGCTGCACATCAAAGCTCTCATCCATACGTTTTGAGTTTGAAAATGTTGGCGGATCAATAAAAATAACGTCAAATTGTGTTTGATTCGCTTTTAACCATTGCAAACAATCGGCTTGAACAAACTGATATTTATGACCAGACAAATTATTCAACGCAAAGTTATCTTGTGCCCAATTTAAATAGGTATTAGACATATCAACCGTGGTGATAGTCGCAGCGCCATGCAATGCTGCTTGTAATGACACTGAGCCAGTATAAGCAAATAAGTTAAGCAAACTTTTACCTTTCGCCTTTTGGGCAACAATTTGTCTTGTTTTGCGATGATCGAGAAACAAACCTGTATCTAAATAG
>JBNKXM010000491.1:0-1961 GCA_050300315.1 Thalassotalea sp.
GTTGACTAAATCTTGAGTTTGCGGACGGTTAGCGCCAGAGTATAAGCAGTTATGGTAGTTGGAATTAAGCTCACTCCAGGTATTAGCGGCATTTTCTTTACCAAGCGACTGATTTAACTCAGTTAATAATCGCGTCGCTTCATTTAGCGCTTCTTCGGTTAAATTAGGAATAGATGCTGCCAATAAATCAGCTTCAAGCATGGCTCTCAGTTCAAACAATTCATCCACTTGATCCGCATTAAGCTCTGTTGCCGTCGCGCCCTTATGTGGCTCAAATGCTACTAATCCTTCCGCTTCTAATTGCAATAATGCTTCTCTGACCGGAATACGACTGACATTTAACTCCTCAGCAAGTGCAGCTTGACGCAACGGCTGACCCGCCTTAATGGCACCATTAAGGATTTTTTCTCGTAACGTTTCAACCACCAGCTGAGTGCGTGTTTTATAGACTATGCTCATACGTCATACCAAATTACTACCTAATAAATTGTCACCCATTATAAGCATTTAATTTTTAAAAAAAAGGAGCTTGTACAATTAGCTCCTTTTCAATATTAAATTGCTGCTTTTATGAGGACTTAAGTAATGTCGGCAACAACTCATTTGGCATGTTTTGATAACAAATCGGTCGTTGAAAACGTTTGATCGCCTCACTGCCGACCGAGGTTGTTCTTAAATCGGTTGATGCTGGAAATGGACCGCCATGATTCATCGACGCGCATACCTCAACGCCAGTAGGCATCTGATTATAAATCAAACGACCAACTTTATGAGCTACGGCTACAGCGATTTGCTTGCTATGCTCCAAATCATTGTCCGTGCCATGAATACTCGCTGTTAAATTACCTTTGAGTGAAGAAATAAAGCTTAGCATTTCACTATAGCTTTCAACACGAATAAGCAAGGCACAAGCGCCAAACACTTCCTCATGCAACTCTTGGTTGGCATTAAACGTCGCTAAATCGGTTACAAACAAGGCCGCTTGACAAAAATGTGCGGCGCCGGCTTTCCCTTGAGCCAATAATTCAACGCCATCAATCGCCTGCCATGAAGCTACCGCTTCTTTATAACTAGTTGCAATCGCTGGCGTTAGCATCACCCCAGCGTCTGACGCCTTAATCGCTTCGCTTGCCGCTTGTTCAAAGGTTTTTGCATTATCATCATTAACATAGATCCAAATGCCTGGACTAGTGCAAAATTGTCCTTGGCCCATTAATAACGACGCGACTAAGTTTGTCGCGAGACTAGTCGCGTCACTTGCCAATTTATCCGCCATAATAAACTGAGGATTAACACTGCCTAATTCACCATAAAATGGAATAGGCTCAGCACGCTGATTGATCTGTTGTTGTAAAATCATACCAACACGTTCAGAGCCAGTAAAACCAACGGCTTTCACTAAAGGATGCGTTACAATTTGACTGGATATCGCATAGTTTTTGCCTTGTAGCAACGAAAAAACGCCAGCATCTATCTCGCAAATAGCAATCGCTTTACTGATGGCTTGCGCCACTAATTCTGCCGTGCCTGGGTGAGCAGCATGCGCCTTCATTACTACAGGACAGCCTGCCGCTAATGCTGAGGCAGTATCGCCACCAGCCGTCGAAAATGCCAATGGAAAGTTACTGGCAGCAAAGACACCTACCACACCTAACGGTAAGTATCCTAAACGCGTATCAGGCTTAGCAAGCGGTTGACGGTCTGCATCTGCTTGGTCAAATACTGCTTGATATTCCCCTTTCTCTAGCAAGTCGGCAAAAAGTCCTAGCTGAGCAACCGTGCGGCCACGCTCGCCTTGAATACGCATCGCCGGTAATCCTGTTTCAGCACATGCCATTTCAACCAATTCATCCCCTAGCGCAATAATTTGCTCACCAATTGTACGTAAAAATTTAGCGCGCTGTGTTGCGGGTAACTGACTATATGAGACAAACGCCTGATCAGCACGAACTATGGCTTGT
>JBNKXM010000492.1:0-1960 GCA_050300315.1 Thalassotalea sp.
CGCGTGTTGATAACTGACCTGACTAACGGTTGCTGTGCCTAACGCATGGCTAGCAGCGCCAATGGCTAAACCTTGCGCTTTGCTTGATGTTACATTGATAAAGTTTAGCCATTTGATGCCCCATATCGCTCCAAACAAACCAGCTAAAATGATGGCAAAAGCAGTGATCGAGCTATTGCCATTAAGCTGCTGAGTCAGTGCGATACCGATAGGGGTGGTAATAGATTTTAGTGATAATGAGACTGCGATTGCAGGTAAATGGATGATTGTCATTGTCAGAAGGTAACTAACAGAAATTACTGCTACAGCAGCAATTGTTAGTAAAACGACGATGGATTTCCATTGTTTTTTAATCGTATGTAAATGTTGATATAGCGGATAACCTAACGCGACAACCGCTGGCTCTAATAATTGGCTGAGTACTTGGGTCGCTTGCCGATATTCTTGATAGCTAAGCTCAAAACCAATGAGCAAGGCGATTATTAACAGAATGCTTAACAGCATAGGGTTTAACCACATTTTGTCGACTTTCATTTGCAGCCAAGCACAGCCTTGATAGATGACTATCGTTAGCAAAGAGAAGCCGAGGGTTTGACTGATAAGCAACATCTTATTGAACACCAGTCGTCGCTTTATCTTCGAGCCGTTGAAATATCATACCAACGAGGGTTAATACCAAAAACGTGGTGATAAATATGATTGCCACCAACGCCAGGCCGTGCGTTTTGATCAGTTGATATTGGTTAATAATGCCAACACCTGCGGGTACGAAACATACCCCCATGTTACGAATTCCCCAAGTAATCGATGCCTTTACTTTTTCTGCCTGACAGACACGATAATGCAATAACAAGGTAAATATCACCATGCCATACAGACTCGCCGGTAAACCGCCAATTATATTAAAAATCAGATGACCAATTAACAAGCTTAAACTTATAAATGCAAGGCTATAAAGGGTATTTAACATATGTAAGTACTAACTATTGTTTTGTTCGTTAGCCGCTTCAATCACTAATTGCCTAAACCAAATATGGCTTGCATCATGGTGTAATAATGGACTCCATATCATTTTCAATTCAATTTCTGGGATCTCAAATGGGGGTTTTAAGATGGTGTAATGTGGATCATCTTTATGTAGCATTGCCGCTTTGGTTGGCAATGTTGCTACTAGGCCATCTTCATAGGCAAGCTGCATTGCTACATGGTAATTACCGGTAAATACCTTGATATCACGTTTTTTACCTAATCGTGCCAGTGCTTCATCAACCCAACCTAATTTTTGTACGTCTTTGGGATCCATGCCAACACCGACACCAAACCCAGTTTTTGATACCCAAACATGCTTTGATGCTAAATAACTGTTGAGGTTGAACTTAGTGACCACTTCGTTATCGGCACTGAGCAAACAGGAGAAACCATCGCGCCAAATAGTTTTTTGATGAAATGACTGCGGCAACTCGTCAAAACGATTGATTGCCATATCAATTTTACCCGCTTCGACATCATGAAAATTGACGTCACTTGGTGTCATTATGTCTATGGTAACGTTAGGGGCTTTTTGATTAACTTTTCTGAGTAAGTTGGGTAATAAGGTGGAAGCCGCGTAGTCACTCGCCATGATCCTGAATACTCTTTGGCTGTGTTGCTCGTTAAACTCTTCTTCGCCTTGTAGCGCTTCTTCAAGCTCTAATAATATTTTGCGGATCACTGGTGATAATGCTCTTGCACGTTCCGTTGGCACCATACCATCTGAGGTTCTGACCAATATAGGATCGTTAAATAAGGTGCGTAAGCGTTTAAGACCATTACTCATTGCTGGTTGAGTGATGTTTAACTGGCTGGCAGCTCGGGTAACATTTTTTTCTCTTAATAATACATCTAGATAAATCAACAGGTTTAAATCGATTTTTGAGATATTCATAAGCTAAATGTTTTTTATAAAAATGATAAATGAAGT
>JBNKXM010000493.1:0-1955 GCA_050300315.1 Thalassotalea sp.
TTTACGCGGATTAAAATTGCTTAGGTTTTCGCCTATTGCTTTATACGCCGTTCGTATTGCCTGTTTAATTTTGTCAGATAACATTAATTATTATAGGTCAGAGAACCGTTAGGTTTCCTAAGCAAGTTTTTTAATTTACAATGCTGTATATATTAACAGTTTATAGTAACTAATTAGAACCTTTAATGACGATTTCTTTACAAAATAATCCTCAGCAGGTGTTATCGGGCTTTTTGTTAACGCGCCAAGCCTATGATACGAAGCAAGGTATCGAGTTGTCATATTGGTTAAAGACTGATGCCGGCGCAGTTAATGTGGTTGTGCCTGGCCAATCAACACTGTTTTTTATTACCACCAGTCAACAAGCTAAGGTTGAACAGCTACTTGATGAGTATCAGATAAGTTATGAGAAAATCTCGCCATTAGCACTTAAAACCTTTAATCAACAAGCAGTTAGTGGTGTATATTTTTCCTCAATGCGTGAGTTTTATCGAGCGAAAGAGCTGTTAAAAGCACGCGAAATTACCTGCTATGAGGACGACTTTAGGCCAGAAGATAGATACTTGATGGAGCGTTTCGTCACCGCAAGTGTTCAGTTTTGTCTGCAGCCTGCCACGCAATACCAGCAAAACATGCCATTACCTTACAAGCATGTTGTTGCAAGCCAATGTCGTCCTGCTGAACCAGAGCATACATTACAAGCCGTATCTTTATCTATGGTCTCGCTAGACGTTGAGTGTTCTATGCAAGGGGAGTTATATTCCATCGCATTGTATTCTCATCAGCTTAATGGTCAGTGCGTAAAAAATATTCTGATGATCGGTGATCAAAAATGGCAAGAGCATAATAGTCGGTTATCGGATGACGACAAGAATTCAACTGCGCAACATGTGTTGTGGTATCAAGATGAGCTCGCACTGTTAAAAGGATTACTTCATTGGTTTACAGGGCATGACCCCGATCTGATCATTGGCTGGAATGTGGTGCAGTTTGATTTCCAATTACTGCAAAAACGCTGTGATTTACACCAGTTAGCTTTTACTATTGGTCGAGATGGTAAAGCGCCGAGATGGCGTAACAATGCAAATAGCGGACAACATTTTATTGATATTGCTGGTAGAGTGGTGCTTGATGGCATAGATTTACTGAAAACCGCTACCTACAATTTTCCAAGCTTTTCGTTGGATCATGTTGCGACGACCTTACTCGGTATTGGTAAAAAAGTCGACGACGTTGATAATCGCGTTAAAGAAATTACCGATAATTTTCATCATGATAAACTAGCGCTCGCGGCATATAACTTAGAAGACTGCCGTTTAGTGACTTTGATATTTGAGCACACTCAGCTGCTCGAGTTTGCTATGTTACGTGCTCAGCTTACCGGATTAACCTTAGACAGAATTGGCGGCTCGGTTGCCGCTTTTACTAATTTGTATTTACCTAAATTACACCGTGCAGGCTATGTTGCGCCAAACCTTGGCGATGGGCTTAAAGGCCTAGTCTCACCTGGCGGTTACGTGATGGACTCGATCCCCGGCTTGTATAAAAATGTCTTGGTACTTGATTTTAAAAGCCTGTACCCGAGTATTATTCGCAGTTTTAATATCGATCCTATGGGGATGATCGAGGGATTACGTCATCCAGAGCAGGCGATTGCTGGTTTTGATGGCGCTTTGTTCTCAAGAGATAAACACTTTTTACCTGATATTATTAATGAGCTTTGGCAAGAACGGGATAAAGCAAAACGCGAGCAAAATGCGGCGCTTTCTCAAGCGATAAAAATTATCATGAACTCGTTTTATGGTGTGCTAGGCTCAACAGGCTGTCGATTTTACGACCCGCGTTTATCAAGTTCTATCACCAAAAGAGGTCATCAGTTATTAAAAACTACGACGGTCTGGATAGAAGCCAAAGGCTTTAAAGTGATTTATGGTGATACAGATTCAATCTTTGTT
>JBNKXM010000494.1:0-1954 GCA_050300315.1 Thalassotalea sp.
GGTTATTCTAATGGATTGGGAATGGACACTTTTACTCGTTCCCTACAGGCAATAGGCTTATTGCAACTTTCTAGTCATTTTAGTGCTTGTTGCCTGTAATGCAACTGCGCAGCAACCAGCAACTACTCAAGCTAACAGCACACCTAAAAATATCATCATGATTATTGGTGACGGTATGGGGCCGGCGTACACCAGCGCGTACCGTTATTTTGCCGATGATCCAAAAACGCCTGAGATAGAACAAACCGTATTTGATCGCCACCTAGTTGGTACTGCAACCACCTATCCTGCACCAATATCCGGCTATATTACCGACTCAGCAGCGGCCGCAACCGCCCTATCGACAGGGATTAAAACTTACAATAATGCCATTGCAGTCGATGTAAATGGTAAACCTATAGAAACAGTACTGGAAAGAGCAAAAGCATTAGGGAAAAAAACCGGCGTGGTGGTTACTTCGCAAATAAATCATGCCACTCCTGCTGCTTATTTAGCTCATAATGCGAGTAGAAGAAATTACAATGAGATTGCTGATAGTTATCTTGATGATGGCATTAAAGCAGATGTTTATTTAGGTGGCGGATGGCAATATTTTATCAGAGATGACAGAAACTTAGTTGAACAATTTCAAGCAAAAGGTTTCCATTATGTCGATAACTATAGTCAATTAGCACAAGCCCCTACAAATAAACCATTACTCGGGTTATTTGGCAAAAAAGGGCTGCCATGGGCGGTTGATGATAATAACAAACATCGTTTATCTATGATGACTAAAATGGCATTGCCTCACCTTGAAAATGACAAAGGTTTTTTCTTGTTGATTGAAGCAAGCCAAATTGATTGGGGCGGCCATGCCAATGATATCGCTGCGGCAATGTATGAAATGGATGACCTTGCAAAAACCATCGAGTTTTTAGAGACATATGTCGCAAATAATCCAGATACCTTAGTGGTCATTACCGCTGACCATAGCACAGGTGGACTCAGCATTGGTAGAAAAACCGCTGCAACAAATCCCAAGCTAAAGACAAATTATTTATGGCAACCTGAGATCATTAGAACAATTAAAATGTCACCTGACGCGTTTGGTAAGCAATATGCAGCTCAAGCAATGACACTGAACGAAATGAGCAAAGCACTGAATATTGAACTGACTGAGGAAGAATACCAACAGCTAGAGTCTGCTAAACAACAAGGGATAATTAGCGCCAAGGCATATCAAGATACACCAAAAGCACAGCGAAAAAGTAAATACCCGCCTGCGGCATATAAATCAATTACTAACGCTTTAAAAGATATTATTGATGTTAGAACCAATACTGGTTGGGGCGGCATAAGTGAATCAGCAACACACACTGCCGTTGATGTGCCAGTGTTCGCTATGGGACCTCAAAAAACACGTTTTTCTGGGGTGATAAATAACATCGATATCGCCAACAATATTTTTAAACTACTCGAAGAGAAATAGTCAGAGTAGGCAAAATTTAGCAAAGACAATTCGCACAACTAGAAGGCTAAACATCGTTTAGCCTTTTTTATTGCCATCATTTAGCTAAACCGCAAGATATGTCAGGAAATCTCGCGGTACGTCCTTTATGATGTTAAACATCGAACATCAAAACCTAATAATTAAATAGGCTGTTACTGCCCAAAATATAATGAGTATTTATCAACAAAAGTTTATTCGTATTATCAACTATATCGATAGTCACCTTGATCAAAAGTTATCTCTTAGTCAATTAAGTGAACAAGGCCATATTTCTAAGTATCACTTTCACCGCTTGTTCAGTGCGTTTTTAGGCATGCCATTAGCACAATATATCCAACTGATGCGCTTAAAACGAGCGGCGCATCAACTCGCCTTTCGCAAACAACTACCAATTAGTGAAATTGCTTATCAAGCGTCATTTAGTAACAGTGAATCTTTTAGCCGAGCATTTAAATCTAGCTTTGG
>JBNKXM010000495.1:0-1946 GCA_050300315.1 Thalassotalea sp.
ATATTGATTGGTTGGTTTAGCATAACCGTTAATGGAGAAATTTTGTGCTCGGGCAGTTTCCCCTACCACTAATACAGTGACTTGTTTGTGATTATTACTTTTGATAATGCTTGGCGCATCATCTAATACTTTGAAGGTTAACGGCGCAGTTAAATAGTTTTGTTTGAGATATTTATATGAGGCATCAAACATTTTATAAGGGGTAAGATAGGCGATTAGCTCTCGATTATTTCGACCAACCGCAGCGTAGTTAGAATAAAAGATTGCGGCAATTAATGCGATGGCTATCATGGAACAACTAAGAAGTTTTACTCGACTTAACGATTCTTGCCAAAATGGTTTATAGCTCACCTTTATTGAATAAATTACATAAGAAGGTAGCACACCAAAAAATAAAATGAAGAAAATAAGGCTAAGGTTTAAGTAGGAGAGTGCTTCAGCGCTGTCGGTTTCAAAAGTGTTTTGTATCATGCCGTAATCAAACACCACACCGTAGTTTAATGTTGCATAGAATATTAACGCACCGCTAAATACGCTAAACATTAATAGCGGTTTTAACAAAAATCTATGACTAAATAATCCTTGAATAAGCACAGTTAAACTGACTAATAACACAGGAATAGATAATAAGAATACATTATTGTGATTTTCTAATGAGGTGACCGCTGCGGTCACCTTTATTAAAAACGGAATGTTTAAAATTAGCGCAATATAGCAAGAGACAAGCAATAATAATTGGTTACTCGTTAGCGTAAATTTTTGAAAAAAAGTCATCACGTTTTTCAATGTGCATAGCCTTAAAAAGTTTGTTTAGTTGTGACCCGAAACTCAACGCTATTAACGTTATCATCGGAGGAAAGAGGTTTAATAATATCTATATGGATGACACGAGCATCGCTAGCACGCGTTGAGTAAAAACGAGCGCCAAGACCTACTGAGGTCATCCACGATGGTTTTTTGTTGGTATATAAGGATTCGCCAAAGGTTCTACCACTGTCAATAAAGGCGACGCCACCTAACTCTAATAACTTATAAATATTAATGTGAGGGTAGTAGCGAGCTTCAAAACTAAATTGAGTGCTGTGTTTACCGTGTTGGTACTGTATTGGAAAACCCCTGATCCCTGATTCAGCACCAAGAACAATTGGATCATCGGCAAACTGATTTTTACTTAAGCGGGTAACATTTTTGATATATCCGCCCCAACGTTCGTTAAATTTATGAACAAATTCTGTTGATAAACTGAGTAGTTGGCGATCCTTTGCGTTTTTCTCGTTAAACAGTTCGCCTTGATAATCAAGATTAAAAAATAAATAGGAGGCATCAAATAACGCTATGCCTTTTGATACATTCGCTTGCCAGATAGCGACTGGGCTGTGCGCTTTGTTGGAGAAATCACTGCCAAGACGCGCGTTAACATCCCAGCCTAAGTTAAAATCTTCGATGTGATTAATCAGATTAACGTTGGTTAGCTCTCGGTAGTCTTTTTCTAAGTAGTTAATTGATACAAAAGGATAACTATAATGTCTATCTTCAGGGAGAGCGTAGCTTACCGGAAGTTCATGATCTATAGCATTGGCAAATAGATGTTCTTCGTTTGCATAACCTACACCGAAGCGCAGGGTGTTAAATTCAGTGTCGCGATATAACCATTGCCAGTTCGCGGCGGCGGATGATTTTTCGTGGTTATAGTGAATGGTTTCTTTGCCGTTTTGGTACTGAGTATCTATTTGCTGGAAATTATCTATGCCTACTTTAAACGCATTTTTAGTGTCAAAACTAACAAATTTCTTCTCTATAAAAAAATAGTCGAGAATTACCGTCTTCACTTTCAATGAGTCGAATACTGCCATTGATATTGTTGTTAAGAAACAGCGGGAATTGAGTATCGAATTTGTAGCCAGAACGTCTATAGTTGCTAAAATATTCGATTTCGGCATCTATGC
>JBNKXM010000496.1:0-1946 GCA_050300315.1 Thalassotalea sp.
CCTTGCCCTTTTCAATAACAGTCCTTGCACGAAAAATAAAAGCTGTTATAAATACCAACACCCTTATGTTAACCGGCGCTTTGCGCGGCTAAATTCAATTTAACCAGCGGTTTTTATTGGAGAATTATCGATTCATGCCGATACAGTTAACTAGCAGCTTACAATCATTTCAATAGGAAAGCCTGTGTCTCGTCGTTTGTTATATCTGTGCTATTGCATCGTATTCAATTATCTTTGCCTGATTGCGTTCAATGACGCAAATGCTCGGCCACAAGAAGAGCAAACCAAGCAAGAAACGCCTAAGGAAACAAAAGACGATAAAGCCAAGCAGCAAACACCCACGGATGAAACTTTGCCAGCTGACGAAAAAAAACAAGACGAGCAAGCAAATACTGAAACAAGTAAAGCGCAATTAATACCGCGCAGCGACATAAAAATTGCCGCACCTGTTGATGAGCACCAGCAAAAAGTTTCCGATCTCAAACATTATTTACCAGAGCAAAACATTCAGCCGGTATTAGCAGGCCCTGAAGATCATATTACCTTAGTTAACACAAATGCCTCAGCCAACAACAAAGGGGTGATGTTACTATTGCCTGATTGGCAACAAAGCGCCACCAGCCCAAAAGCCATGGCTCATTTACGGGAAATACTGCCATTAAAAGGCTGGACAACGATCACCATTCAACCTCTGGCGAAGCCAGAAAACTATCCTTCTCATGCCATAGAAAAAACGCAACAAGCGCAAGAAAATAAACAAGCACTTGAAAGCTACCAACAAAGTTTAGCTAAAGTGTTAACGGCCGTTACCGAACAAGCAAAAAGTTATCCCGGTATCATAGTCATGGTGGCAGAAGGCCATAATGCCGCGTTACTGTTTAGTATTTATCAACAACAAATGAGCGAATTACCTTCGGCCTTTATTGCATTAAGTGCGTATTTAAACGATGACATCGCTAATGAACAGTCGGCAATGCACTTAGCTCAACTTGGTCTGCCTGTGCTTGATCTCTATTTAAAAACCGACAATCGTTTGATCCGCCAAAACGTATTGCTGCGTAAAAAACTCGTCAATCAAGAGCTAAAATCTTACTTTCGACAAGAGCAAATATTTAACAGCCACACAGGTTATTACCCAAAAGCGAGTTTGATCAAAGAAATTACTGGCTGGTTAAAAACCATAGGCTGGTAAACATTGTGAATAGATGAGTAATTATCCGAAGATAATAGCTTAGAGCTTCATCCGGTTAATCAAATTTTGTCGGGCTTTGAACTTGAGTATTAACATTAAGAGTAAACACATCAGGCCGAGCATAATGCCCAGCAACATCGAGTGCTCTTTTTGAAGTCACGGCACGCGCAGCATCAATTTCAGCGAAAAGTAAGCCTTTTTCCTCCCGCATTGGCCCCGCAACAATCTCTCCCCCCGGCGCAATAACCACTGAATCACCTGCGTTGATCCAAAATTCCGATTCAGGGTATAACGACTCCCTTTGAGGAAAATCACTTGGAATATCATCTCGCGTTAACACTACGCCACTACTAATAACCCAACAACGACCTTCACGCGCGATATGCCCCATTGTGCCAATCCAGCCTTCACCGCTGTCATATGTTGGCGCAATGTAAATTTCGATCCCTTGAGCATAAAGCGCATAACGTGCAAGCGGCATATAATTTTCCCAGCACACTAAAGTTCCTATTTTGCCAACAGGCGTATCGACAGTGCGCAAACCTGAACCATCACCAAAACCCCACACCATTCGCTCAGGATTGGTTGGCATCAGCTTACGATGACGATTTAAAATATTGCCGTCCGCGCCAATAATGACAACCGTGTTATAAATTGTCGCTCGGCTTTGACTACTATCTTTTTCGTTAATCCCGCAAACGATTACCAGCTTATGTTGTTTAGCCAACCGACATAGCGGTGACAGTTCATTATT
>JBNKXM010000497.1:0-1940 GCA_050300315.1 Thalassotalea sp.
GTGAAGAAAGCCCAAGCCTCATACAGATATGATGGAGATGTCCATTATCTGCTTTAAATGGCGAAACGCCTTTACGAATTCGTCTAAGCATAATAGCAAACATATCCATCAATGGAACAGCAATGAACCATAATGCGGTAACTGGTCGAAATACCGCAGGCCCTTTAAAAGTGTCTTGAGTTGATAGCGTTAATAACCAAATAACTGTCAATCCCATAAACATACTACCTGCATCACCCATAAAGATTTTTTTACCTCTAGGGTTACGCGTACTGACGTTATAAAACAAATAAGGAGTGGTCGCGACAACCAATATTAACGGCAACAAAATATCAGCTGAATTATCATTTAGAAGCGTTAAAATTGCGATAGCAGTAATAGTTACAATACTCATTGAACCGGCTAAACCATCAATACCATCAATCATATTAAATGCGTTGATTGCAGCAACACAGGCAAGCATAGTGAAAATCATACCATAATTACCGATATCAACATGAGCATTACCAAATAATTGCCCAAAATCGTGAATATAAACACCTGCGCCAAAGACCATCAAAGTCGCAACTATTCCTTGGAATATCATTCGTGGGGCAACATTTAAGTCATAAATATCATCCATGGTACCGATAAAAACCAACAGCGCTGATGATATAAAATACAAATTTAGTAATTGGCTTTGTTCAACGAATAGCGTTGATGTGATTAACACCCCAGTATAAATAGAAATACCACCGATTAACGGTATTGCACCGTCATGCTTTTTACGCTCATTGGGTAAGTCAACAAGGCCAATTTGAGGAGCTAGTGGTAATAACACTTTGATAGTAGAAATAGAGACAACAAAAGCGACAATCAAAGCACTTACGATTAAAAACATTAAAAAAACCTTGGCATTATAAAATACAAAATACGGGTAAATAGTACTAACTAAAAAATTGCGCTAATTATAGTCTTGTAACTACTGGGAATCTAGGGAAATTGATAAATTATTTCACTATAGTTACGAATAATTACAATTGAAAAACAATGTGATGTCATTATCATTTGTGTGTTTAACCAGTTGAACAAAAAAACCAAGTTAACATTTTATTAACTTGGTCTTTTTTGTTACGAGTAAATATTAGATTACAAATTCGATATGGCCGCAACAGCAACCGCAGCCTGATAAATAATTTGCGTCGCTGCTTGCCACAAAGATAAGTCTTCCATGTAATATGAATCTAATGGTACAACCACAGTGTCACCAGGCTTAAGTTCATTGCTATTCATAGCAAACCAACTTTCACTTGCTGGAATTTCTACCGCACCATTGGCTTTGATCACATAAATCCTGTCTTCATCCGCTTGTTTTTTGCTTCCGCCGCTAAGCTGCACATAATCATACGCAGTAAAACCTGACTTATAGATATGAGAAGATGCAACTTGCACTTGACCAACCACGTTAATCGAGTTTTGTCTTGCCGGAATATATAAGACATCACCATCTTCTAAAATCACGTCAAATTCATCATTGGAGATAATCAATGGAATATCAACAACCAAGCGACCAATAGGTTGCACATTGGTTAAGTCTGCTAGCAGCTGATTAGTTTGCTTATAATCAAATGAGGTGTTGCCATCCTTATCAGATAACGTTTTTGAAGCAATTTCCATCCTAAGGCTCTCTGAGACCTTAACAAGGTTTTTTAATTCTAGCTGTTTAAGCTTTTCTCGGGTAAACAATGATGCTTGTAAATACGCAAAATCTGTAAATCCGCCTGCTCTTTTGATCAATTGACCTAATGTTTCGCCACGACGGATAGTGTATTTCCCTGGAAACATAAACTCGCCACGAAGCTCAACCGTATGATTTTCTTGCCATGCAGGAATATGATGGATATTTAATCTGTCTTTACTTTGTAGCAATTTATTTGCATCAGTATCACCGTTTAATGCCG
>JBNKXM010000498.1:0-1932 GCA_050300315.1 Thalassotalea sp.
TCTCAAAAGCCAGTTGCTATTTCTGAGCCGCAATTATTAGCAGCGTTAGACACCTTTAGAGGTGAAACGCAGCAAGTGCCTTCAATGTATTCCGCGCTAAAATACCAAGGTCAGCCTTTGTATAAATATGCCAGAGAAGGTATAGAAGTACCACGTGAAGCGCGCAATATTACGGTATATCGCTTAGATTTATTGCGTTTTGATGGTGATGAAGTGGATCTGGAGCTTCATGTATCTAAAGGCACTTATATTCGTACTATTGTTGATGACTTAGGTGAGCTATTAGGTTGTGGTGCACATGTTGCAAAATTAAGACGCGTGTCTGTGGGCAGTTATCCGCGTGATAAAATGGTAACATTTGAGCAACTGGAACAATTAATTGCACAAGCGGAACAACAAGAGTGTTCACCTTCTGCGTTACTTGATCCGCTATTGTTACCAATGAATACTGCATGTGGTGACATGGAGAAAGTGTTTGTCGATGCGATGTCAGCAAATTTTTTACGGCATGGCAATCCGGTACAAGCGGCTAATGCACCGCTCGAAGGCCTAGTGCAAGTTTTTGTCGATGATGACAACGAGCAAGAAGGTGAATTTATCGGCGTTGGTATCATTGATGATAACGGCTTAGTTGCACCTAAACGCATTACGGTATTAGATGCATTATAAGTTGTTTTTGCAGTTAATAGTTGCATATGGCAATTTTACTGTTAGAATACGCGCTCTTTTGTACGTCATGCTGAATTAGTGTTTGGCTTGACGATAATTTTAAAACACTAACTAAGGTATATATTATGTCTTTATCTGCTACGCAAAAAGCGGCAATTGTTGCTGAATATGCTCAAAAAGAAGGCGACACAGGTTCTCCTGAAGTTCAAGTTGCTTTGTTAACTACACAAATCAACCACTTACAAGGTCACTTTAAAGAGCACATCCATGATCACCACTCACGTCGTGGTTTATTACGCATGGTTAGCCAACGTCGTAAGTTACTTGACTATTTAAAAGGCAAGAACACTGACCGTTATACTGCATTGATTGCAAAATGAGGTTTACGTCGTTAATAGCGAACAAGCTTAAAAAGAAAAGGAGCCAATTGGCTCCTTTTTTGTTATTTGTTTCTCGAAGTTTGCTTCGACAAGTGACTAAATGATTAAAATTAATATCGCGATTTTATCGAGCTTCTGTTTTTAGTTTTGCTCGATATAAGCGTTAATCACTCGATTATTTTTTTAATTCTAAATCTACCGCTTCAACCATTTTCTCTGGATGTGCTAGATACAAGTTATGATTTAGCAAAATTAACGTATCATTATGAGCCAGTAAAATGGCAGGGATTGCATTGGTGCCAATAAGCTCTTGTAATTCACTTACTTCATGTAATGCAAATTCTGCATCTTTGGTTAATTTTTCCGATTGTAATGATTTTGTTGGTGGAGATAATTTTAATTCATCAATCAAGCTGTTGACGTCATCTTTTGTTAGCAAAGGATTGCCTTGCTCAAAATGGGCTGCTTGTAATTTATTGAGTAACATCAAGCCATGTTTTGCTGATTTTCTTTGTACCCAAGACAGTAAATTCACTGCTAAGGTTGAGTCCTTAGTTTCAGCGAGTTTATCTAAATAAGGCTTTTTAAATGGTACATCACTGAGTTGTTGTACGTCTTTAATGGTTGAACTTGCTACCTTGTTATCGCCGTCAAAGTACGCACAATGCATCAGATGCAGTGGCATTTTAGGATGCGCTTGAATAATGGCATTAACCAGCTTGGTCGCCGCGTAACTCCAGGGACAATGACTATCATAGATAAAAAATAATTCAGCAGACATAAAGTAAAAAAACCTTTAATAAATAATGGCTAAATTTTACCTTGCCAAGTGTGATAAACCTAGTGATTTAATTAAATTTAGCTAATTTTTTCTGGTTAATTC
>JBNKXM010000499.1:0-1930 GCA_050300315.1 Thalassotalea sp.
GATCCCGTTAACTATTCGCCCTATTCCTGCCAACTATCAAGGCGTTTGGTTACCAAGCGAGTTGTTAACTATCCATCAGGAATGGCAACCAGAGCCGACTAAATTTACCGTCGGTGAACCTATTACTCGAACCATCACATTAACTGCGGCTGGATTGTCAGAAGAGCAACTTCCCGAAATTACAATGGAGATGCCAGCAGGATTAAAAGTCTATCCCGATCAAGCTGAGCTGCACACTGGTATGAATAATGGACGATTAGTCAGTCAAAAAGTTGGTAACTTTGCTATTGTCGCCAATAAGCCAGGTACGTATCAGTTACCTGAAATAACTATCCCTTGGTGGAACACGGTCACTAACAAAATTCAACACGCAGTTATCCCAGCGCAAACCATTACGGTTTTAGCAAACAAAGAGCAAAAGAATGAACCGCCCGTTGCGCCAATCCAGCAGCAAGCGCCGACCCAAGGTGAGAGTAAAACCGTAATTGTTGAACAAGCCTCTTGGCTGCAATGGCTGTTTTTAGCATTATGGTTACTTACTTCGGCTGCTTGGCTTGCCACTGCATTGCTTAAAGGGAGAAGTAAACGAAACACGGGCAAAGCCAATGAGAAAATTAATGACAGTTACCTCGCATTATTAGCAGCGTGCAAGAAAAATGATGCGCAACAAGTATTACGCTTATTAGTGCCTTGGTTTAATAGCCTAAGTGGCACCCAAGTTTCAAATATCGCACAAATTATCCAATGTTGTCAGCAACCTGCACTTAGCGACGCTATCGATGATTTACAGCAAAGCTGCTATGGTAAACAGACTCAAACCTGGCATGGAAAAGCGCTATTAGATGCCATTTTACAAGTGAATAAGCATCATTCAACAAGTTCTGCAACACCACAATTTGCCCTCAATCCATAAAACACCTTGTTTTAGGTTCAGTAATTAATATTAGAATAATTGCTGAACCCTCGTTATGATAAAGACAATTACCTTGAAAAATTAGGTCTTGCAATCGAGTTGTCATGCTAAAAAAAATAATTGGAAAGAAAAATTCTAGCGCTCAGGTCTCTTCAGATATGGCGACAAAACAAGTTAGATACGAAGCATTAGTCAAAGCGTTACATAGTGATTTATATCGTTATGCCTATTGGCTATGCCACGACAAACAAGTGGCTGAAGACTTAGTGCAGGAAACATTTTTAAGAGCATGGCGCGCGTTAGATTCTTTAAAAGATGAAAAAGCCGCCAAGGCATGGTTGATCACGATTTTACGACGAGAAAATGCCCGACGTTTTGAACGTAAACGCTTTGAAATGAGCGAATATGAAGAAGCATCGATCACAGACACTTTGTCAACAAGTAGTGAGCAAGAAATAGAGAACCAGTGGTTGAGAGAAAAAATTGCCCAAATGCCCGAAGAATACCGAGAACCTCTCGTGCTTCAAGTGATTGGAGGTTTTAGTGGCGAAGAAATTTCTCAAATGCTGTCACTCAATAAGAATACCGTGATGACAAGATTGTTTAGAGCGAGAAATCAACTGAAAGACGCTTTAGACGAAGAGCCAAAATTAAGAGGTCAACACAATGGATGATTTGCAATTTAGACGCAGTATTTATGCAGATCCCAATACAACGGAGCCCGACGTGGTTTCTGCAAAAAATAACGATCCGGCAAAACAAAAATTTGCCCATGAGATCGCAAAATTAGATCAACAAATCGCTAAAGCGCTAAAAGTAGACGTGCCAGAAGAGTTAAGTGAAAAATTAATTTTAAGGCAAGCATTAGCAAGCCATCAACAGCAAAAAAGAACAGGTAGAATTAAACTTGCTCTCGCCGCATCGATTGCCTTTGCTGTCGGGATAACCGTTAATCAATTACAGTTTTCTCATGCATATGAAACTATTGGCGATTACGCCATTGCCCATACTAACCAT
>JBNKXM010000500.1:0-1926 GCA_050300315.1 Thalassotalea sp.
CGCGTTACATTATTTGTTAACTTATCTTATTCGCTAACTTATTCTTTAAATAAAGACATCACATCTTTGATGGCGATCAGCGATTTCTCGCCCGTGATACGGTCTTTAACTTCAATTTCTTCGGTATCTAAATTACGCTCACCAACAACTAATAGAATTGGCGTACCAATTAACTCATGATCGGCAAACATTACGCCAGGGCGCTCTTTACGATCATCAAATAAGACATCAATGCCCGCTTGTTGTAGCTGTGCGTACAATGCTTCAGCAGTTTCTTTAACACGAGCTGATTTTGCCATGTTCATAGGTACAATTGCCGCTTGAAATGGTGCAATAGCTTTTGGCCATTTGATGCCATATTTATCGTGATTCTGCTCGATAGCCGCTGCAACAATGCGTGATACACCAATACCATAACAACCCATAGTTAAGGTTTGGTTTTTACCTTCTTCGGTTAATACGCCGCAATTCATTGCTTTGGCGTACTTGTCACCTAATTGGAAGATATGACCTACTTCAATGCCGCGTTTAATAACGATTTTACCTTTACCACATGGGCTAGGGTCGCCTTCAACCACGTTACGAAGATCAGCGATTGAATAGTTTTGACAATCACGATCCCAGTTTGCCCCTGTGTAATGGAAGTCATCTTTATTTGCGCCACAAACAAAATCAGCAAGATGGGCAGCGCTACGATCAACGATCACTGGAATGGTTAAACCAACAGGGCCAATAGAACCAGCATTACAACCCACAACATTGCTGATTTGCTCATCACTGGCAAAAGTTAATGGGCTGGCAACTTGTGGTAGGTTTTCGGCTTTAATTTCATTAAGCTGATGATCACCACGCAATACTAAGGCAACGATGCCTTGTTCTTTACCGTCTTGCTCTGCGCCAAGCACTAACAAGGTTTTAACGGCTTGATTGCTGGCAAGATTAAAGAAGCTCGCGACTTCTTCAATACTTTTAACATTCGGTGTTGCTACCTCTGTTAATGCTTGTGAAGCGGCTGGACGCTCACCTTGTGGTGCAAGCGCTTCTGCTTTTTCGATGTTAGCGGCAAAGTCACTTTCGTCACTAAATGCTATATCATCTTCACCAGAATCTGCTAATACGTGGAATTCATGTGAGCCTTCACCACCGATCGAACCATTGTCTGCGATCACCGGACGGAAATCTAAACCTAAACGCTCAAAGATACGACAATAAGCGTCAAACATCACTTGATAGGTTTTCTTCAAACATTCATCGGTTAAGTGGAATGAATACGCGTCTTTCATTAAAAACTCACGACCACGCATGACACCAAAACGAGGACGAATTTCGTCTCTGAATTTGGTTTGTACTTGGAATAAATTTAATGGTAATTGCTTATAGCTACTTACTTCATTACTCACTAATTTAGTGATCACTTCTTCGTGTGTTGGTCCTAAAACGAATGGACGCTTATGACGGTCGTTTAATCGTAACAATTCTGGTCCATAATCATCCCAACGACCTGACTCTTCCCACAAATCTGCAGGCTGTACCATAGGCATTAAGGTTTCAATAGAACCTGCTTTTTCCATTTCTTCACGAACAATTTTTTCAACCTTACGTAGCACTTTTAAGCCCGTCGGCAGCCAAGTATATAAGCCTGAAGCAACGTTGCGTACAAGACCTGCACGTAACATTAATTGATGGCTGATCACTTCAGCATGAGCGGGAGTTTCTTTCAAAGTTGAAAGCAGGTATTGGCTAGTACGCATGAATAGATGTTCCGTAAAACGATAAATAGAAAAATTAGTGCCTTTATTCTAGCAGGGCAGCTTAGGATGAAAAAGCAGAAATCACCTCGAAACGTAAATTATTCACTTAATATTGCTAAGTTTTACAGGCAAGTGCAATTGATGCGTCGCTAGCTATCATCCAAGAGGGACGTAG
>JBNKXM010000501.1:0-1921 GCA_050300315.1 Thalassotalea sp.
TGATGTTGATGATTTAATCGCATGGAGTCCTGATGCCTCTGGTAGCTGGAAGCCGAGCAACATTAATCAGGCGAGTATGCAAGGTGTTGATCTGAGTTATAGTGCGAATGTCGGAGATTTTGATTATCAGTTAGCATTGGCATACGTTGATACGGAAGATAAATCAACGGGTGATGCATTGCTGAGACGCCCTAAATTTACCGCTGATTATCAATTAAACTATCATTGGCAAGACTGGCAGTTTGGCACTGTTGTGAGTTATCGCGATAAAAGTAAAGACAGCGGTGGTGTTGATCTTGATAGCTATTGGTTGGTTGATCTTATGTCGACTTACCAAATTAATCAGCACTTCTCGGTCGCGGCAAAAGTGGTGAATGCGTTTAATCGACGCTATCAATCAGCACTTAACTATCGCGCTGACGAAACCAGTTATCGTGTGAGCTTAAGCTACGCATTTTAATCGTCGATGAAAACAGGATAAAAAGAGTCGATATCTGGCTCTTTTTATCAGCATGATCAAATTAGATGATAACGGATGAGTCAAGCTCTTGAGGTTTTGAAACCACAACCTTGTTTCTTCCTTGGACTTTTGCCTTATATAGCGCTTGGTCTGCCCGAGCTATTAGTTGGCTGCTAGATTCGTCACTTCGTTGCGCAACGCCAAAACTTGCCGATAATTTAATGTCTTCTACCCAATCCGTGTTATTGATTAATTGCCGTAAACTATCTGCAAGCTCACTTGACTCCTTAAGGTTTGTATTTGGGCAAATGAGTAAAAACTCTTCTCCGCCCCAGCGAACGAGAAAGTCGGTAGAGCGACTGTTTTCGCTTATTAACTGAGCAAAGGCTACTAATATTTCATCACCAATAGCATGACCATAATTATCGTTAATGGCTTTAAAGTGGTCGATATCGATAAACATTAACGATAAAATTTTAATTTCTTCAGAGAAAATTGATTCAACCCCTTCTCTGTTTAATGCGCCCGTTAACGGATCGCGCACAGCTCTTTGTTTTAACGCTTCTGACTCGACATTTAGTAAGCGATTAAGTTGCTTTAATTCTTTAGTGCGTTTTATTGCCTTATCTAATTTTTGTTTAGCGCGTTTATTATTGATCAGCAGACCAAACAGTGCGGCGGAGATCCACATGATAATGACAAAGGTGTAAACCTGAGTATTACTGAATATTTTTCCAATGAATTCAATGCGCTCAATTTTGAGTTGGTAACGTCCAGGTTGCACATTAACCCCAGTGGCAATTTCTAATAAGGCGATTTGTTTAAATTCAGGGGAAGAGTTTTCTATCGGAATAGCGCGTTCGTTTAACCACCAAGTTGCAACTTGCAACGAACTCATCGGAATAGATACCGGATACTGATTTTTATTTGGCCAATATTCTATGCTGTTATATTTCCAGCTATCTGGGTCGTCCATTGTCGAATAAGCTTGGTTAAAAGAGCGCAATTGGAAACGAATGCTGGTATTTTTATCAGCAATATATTTGGCATAAACATTAGCTCTACTAAACGACGATAAATCAAGTAGAGGTGTGGCTTGTTGCTTTTTGTTAGTTACAAATGAAATGGTTACTTCGCAAAATGGCCAAGGATAATTCGAGTGAATTATTTGGCAGTCTAGTAGCCAATGATCCTTGGCTTTGGTTAAGCTTGCTACAGAAGCTCCACCATTACTTTTATCGGTGACGGCATTTATTGCAAACATTGAATCCGTCGTTATTTGCATTGTCTGATTGAAAGAAAATTTTTGCAGGGCAATGATAGCTACCGAAACAACTATTAAGCAAATTAACACTAAATTATCGAATTTTTCACTATGCATTTTTACTACCGAGATAATGACGTCTGTATTAATGCACGTTCCGTGATGCTATTTAGGTATATATGATTAAATTTAGATCA
>JBNKXM010000502.1:0-1917 GCA_050300315.1 Thalassotalea sp.
AATGCTTTGCGTTAACTAATGAAGTAAAACGATGAATATAGAAACTAAGTGGTTACAAGATTTTGTTGTCTTATCTGAGACATTAAATTTTTCCAAGGCATCAAAACTCAGGTATGTTACTCAACCTGCTTTTAGCCGTCGCATTCAAGCGTTAGAAAACAATCTGGCTTGCCAATTATTTTACCGCAATAAACATCCGGTGGAATTAACGCCACAAGGCGAAAACTTTAAAGCGTTAGCATTACAGGTACTTAACGACTTAGAGCAAGGGGTCTTAGCGCTTAAAAATGACTCAGCGCACAATGTTCAGATCCGCTTTGCTACCACTCATACGTTATCAACCGGCATTTTTCCTATGGTCGCCCAATGTTTGTCGGGTTTTGTTCCTCAAGCTTCGACAGAACTCAAAATTGCCGATGCCGACGATTGCATTGATATGTTGCTTGCTCAGCAGTGTGATTTTTTACTGTCATTTGACGATCCGTCGTTAAATGCAAGGCAGCAAGAGTCGTTGTTCATTGATACTGTTAGGTTATTGCCCGTATGTGTGCCTGACGAGCGAGGGGCACCGCGTTATAAATTATCACAAGTCGAGAATGCAGTGCCGTATTTAGCTTATCAGTCACATATTTATTTAGGACGAGTGGTCAATAAACTTATCGCTCAACATCATGGCAAGGTGAATATTGTCAAAAGACTCGAGTCGTCGATGGCTGATAATCTTAAAATGATGGCAATTAAAGGATTAGGCATCGCGTGGATCCCAGAATTTAGCTTGCAAGATGTGCTGGCAAACAAACAGTTAGTGGTTTGTGGTGATAAACAGTGGCAACCTGAATTAGACGTTCGGATCTACCATGCGAAAAATATAACGACATCGCATCAAGCAGTGTGGAGTTATTTACAACAAAAATTATCCTAAGGTGCGCTATTGTCATCACTTTGGTGCTAGAGTGTTTCATCAAAATAGCAAAACGGCGCTTTGGTCTTTTTACTTTGATACATGGCTTTATCTGCTTGTTTTATCAGTGTTTCTCCACTGACCGGCTCGTTACTATTAAATACGCTAATACCTATGCTACTGCCATAGGGGATTTTTTGATCATCATGGATAAAATCTTGGCTAAACGCAGCACGAATACGTTCAACCATGTGAGGAATATCAAGGTGATGATTAATATCGTCTAATACTAAAATAAATTCGTCACCTGATTGTCGAGCAAAAAAGTCTTTTTCTCTAATACAGTTAGACACTGCCAGTGCAACATGCTTTAACAACTTATCACCAACATCATGTCCATAATTATCATTTATTGATTTAAAACCGTTTAAATCAAAAAATAACACGGCAATTTTATGGTGATGTTTTTGAGCCTTCTCTATTTTTAATTCCAGTTCATAGAGTAGAAAATCTCTGTTTGGCAGCCCCGTTAACGCATCGTGTCTTGCTTTAAATGTCATGCGTTTTAAGTGATTTTTGTGGGAAATAATGGTGCGAGCCACTAGTAGTATAATTAATAACACGTAAAAGATTTTGGCCATTGGGCTCCACCAAAATGGCGGCACTACATTGATATTTATTTTTAGTTCATCTTTATTAAACACCTGATCTGAGTTCGTGGCTCTAAGGTGTAATTGATAACGCTCATAAGGAAGGTTACTCAAGGTAATAATGCTGTTATCGAGCCGTTGCCATGTCTCCTGACTTGGGGTGAGTCGGTACTCATAGATAATGGCTTCAGGGGCTAAAAACTCCAAAGCACTGACACTAAACGAGTAAAAATTTTCATTTGGCTCAATGGTAACACCATGATTGTTATTTACCCGATTAAATTTCTTATTGCTGATCTGGATTGAAGATAAAGTTAATTTTGGAAAGGTAATTTGTTGGTTAATTGTTTTGGCTGAAAACAGCAC
>JBNKXM010000503.1:0-1906 GCA_050300315.1 Thalassotalea sp.
CTACGCCAACTGGCATATTCAACTCAGACCCGGCACCAATGTCGCAGTGCTCAATATGATGGCGTATTTTATTATCGAGGCAGGATTAGTTGATCAGCACTTTGTCGATAAGCGTACGGAAGCATATCAAGAATATAAACAAGCTATTATGTCGCTTGATATTAACGAGCTAGCTACGATTGCAGGTGTTGATAGTGAACTGGTAAAAGCGGCAGCCATAGCTTACGCCCAAGCGGATAACGCCATGAGTTTCCATGGTCTTGGCGTTACTGAGCATAGCCAAGGTAGCCGCGCGATCATGTCGATCGCAGATTTGGTGATGTTAACCGGTAATATTGGCCGACGTGGCGTTGGCATGAACCCGCTACGTGGACAAAATAACGTGCAAGGCGCCGCCGATATGGGTTGTCAGCCTCATCAAGGTGCAGGATATTTCCCAGTAAATAACGACGAGAATCATCAGTACTACCAAGATCACTACCAACATTTGATGCCAAAAGAGATTGGCTATAAGATCCCTGAAATGTTTAATGCCGCAATTGCCGGTGATTTAAAAGCGTTATGGATTTTAGGAGAAGATGTCGTTCAAACCGATCCAAACCAAAATCATGTGATCAAAGCATTATCTAACTTAGATTTATTAGTTGTTCAGGAAATCTTTTTATCGGAAACCGCTAAGATGGCAGATGTTGTGCTGCCTGGCAGTTCATTCCTAGAAAAAAGCGGCACCTTTACTAATGGTGAGCGCCGTGTGCAACGCGTCAATGCAGTCGTTACGCCCAAGCAAGGTTGTAAAACCGACGGGCAAATCATTGTGGAAATGATGAATGCGCTTGGTTACCCACAAGCAGACTATGACGCGGCAAATATGCTAGAGGAAATCTCACAAGTAGTACCATTTTTTGCTGGGATAACCTGGGATAACTTAGGAGATAATGGTTTACAATGGCCGGTAAGTCCTGATGGTTTAGATACTAAGATACTCCATACCGAAACTTTTAAACGTGGTTTAGGTAAATTTCATTTTTACCCGTTTGAAGAGAGTGTTGAAGTTAAGCAGCACGGCAAACAGTTCCCGTTTATATTAACTACCAGCCGTAATTTAGAACACTATAATGCCGGTACTATGACTAGACGTACCTTTAACGAGGAAATCGTCAGTGAAGATATTTTATTGATCAACCCTGAAGATGCTAAAGCGAAACAGATAAATAATCATCAGTCTGTTCGTTTATTTTCTGCGCGTGGCGAAATCACCTTAAAAGCTGAGTTAAGTGATAAGGTCAATCAGGGAATTTTATTTACTACTTTCCACTTCCCTGAGTTGATGATCAATCGAGTAACCGGCGATGTCACAGATAGTGAAACTAAGTGCCCTGAGTACAAAGTGGTATCGGTTGATATTGAATGCGCTTAACCATGAATACAAGAAATTAGTACGAGAGTTTAATATGATAAAACTTGGACGATATCAACACTTTAAGGGTAACTATTATCAGGTGTTGCACATTGCTAAACACAGTGAAACAGAAGAGTTGCATGTTGTGTATCAGCCTGAATATGGCGATCGAGATGTTTGGATCCGATCATTATCACTATTTGATGAAACCATAGAACGAGACGGTAAAATATTTAAGCGTTTTAGCTTCGTTGAATGCACAAATGAAGACTAGCTAAGCTAGTCTTCAATGGTTAATACCACTTTACCAATATTTTGATTAGCCATGAGTGTTTGATGAGCCTGTTCCACTTGCTGCCATGAAACAACAGTGTCGATAACAGGCTTAATGACACCATTATTTAATAACGTTGAAAATTTAGCTAAAAATTGCGCTACCAGCTGAGTTTTATAGTCATTATCACGGTTGCGTAATGTCGTAGCTGTAATAGTTAAACGTTTAACAAG
>JBNKXM010000504.1:0-1881 GCA_050300315.1 Thalassotalea sp.
CTAATATTCGCCAGCGATATCAAGAGAAAACACCCATAAGTGTGTTTTATGAATTGTGGCCAAGACCTTTGACGACAGTGGCTAATAACGCGTGGCCACAACAACAATTGGCAGTTTGCCGTGCGAGTAATCCGTTTGTCGACAGTGCCACGGATTATCCACAAATCAATATTGAACAAGTCGTGTTATCAGCACCGCAAGTGATCATTCAGCCGAGCTCTCATGGTGTCAATTCCCCTGATAGTGTTGACTGGCATCAATGGCCAACCATTCCTGCAATAAAAAATAATGCATTTTTACATCCTAATGCTGACAAGTTGCACCGGATGACGTCACGTTCTTTGGATGAACTTGCTGAGCTATGTCAGCAACTGGATAAATATCGAAAACTATGATTTTAACGCGTTGATTTAGCTTAGTTAAATTAATTTAATACTAAGGTAAATCAGCATTTATATGAAGTTAGGTGCTTAGATAAAACTGAGCAATATGGGAAACAAGTGAGACTCTTGTGCTGCCCCCGCAACGGTGTATTGGCGTGAATTATTGCGCTGATAAGTCCGGAGACCGACCTAAGTTCTTAATATTGTTTTACTAATGCGGGTGGCATTGGTGGCGAGGAGACTATGAAAAACACCCTTTTAACGTCGTCTATTTTAGCGGCACTTAACCTAGCGACTTCTTTAGCATTTGCAAATGAGTCAGATACCCTTGATGATCATATTTTGGTTACCGCGAACCGAACACAACAAGATGGCTATTTAGCACTATCATCGAATCAAGTGATCACCCGTGAACAAATTGAACAACTTCAAGTAGTAAGCGTCGCTGATATTTTAAAAACAGTTGCCGGTATTCATGTGGCTAATCAAGGCGATGCAGGCCAATTAACGTCAGTTTATACCCGAGGTACCAATAGCAACCATACTTTAGTTCTGGTTGATGGCGTGCGTGTAGGTTCTGCAACACTGGGCCGTGCAAGCTTTTCTGCAATGTCTGCTCAACATATTGAACGCATTGAGATTGTTAAAGGTCCTCGTGCGGCATTATGGGGCTCAGATGCAATTGGTGGCGTTATTCAAATATTCACTAAACGTTATGCTAATGGCGAAGGTAATATCAGTATAGGTGGCGGAAATAATGGCTTTTTACAAGGCGCGGCATCGCTTGGCTTTGGTAATCAACAACACCAATACACGGTTAATGTTTCAACTGAGTCATCAGACGGTTTTAATGCCTACACCTCAGATCCGAATAATCCTTATGACATAAATGAACCAGACGCTGATGGATACCGACGTCGCACCGTGTCACTAACAGGTTCGAGCGAATTGAATGCTCAGCTGTCGTTAAATATTGTCGGTCAATGGCAATCAGGAAATAATGATTTTGATGCATCGTATCCTGATTACCCATGTTGGGATGACCCTAGCAAGGCGTGTCCGAATTATTATGCGAATAAGCAGCAATCTGAAAATTATCATCTTAAAGTTTCTGGTTTATATCACACCGATAATGCTTCACTTGAGTTAACGGCGGCACGTAGCCAAGATCAGGCAGAAACTTATGGTAACGGTATTAAAAAGGGCGATGCCGATCGGATAGAAACGGTGCGTGATCAAATTTCTGTTCTTGGTAACTATCAATTTGCCACTGAAACTGGTGTTACTATTGGCGCAGATTGGTATCAAGAATCGGTGTCTACCAATACCGATAAGGTATCGTGGGTGCCAGGTTTTCAAAGCTGGGATGTTGATCAACGCACAGTTAATGCACTATTTGTTCAAGGTCGTCATCAAGTGTCTGCTTGGTTATTTGAAGCTGCGGCGCGTTATGATTCAATAGAAAATATCGATAACGAAGTAACTTATAATGCTTCTG
>JBNKXM010000505.1:0-1890 GCA_050300315.1 Thalassotalea sp.
CTGCGTCTACTTCTTCGGATAATCCGTCAATTTCATCCAGCACAGTCTGAGACCATTGATAAGGTAAATCATGTTCGCGTAGGGCAATTTCTATTTCCATCCCTGGCGCCATGTACTCACCTAAAATTTCAACCACTTTACCAACCGCATTTGAACGTTTGGTTGGCCGTTGAATGATATCTACTACCACCATCTGACCGTGTCTTGCTCCCCTTTTGTCATCGGGGCTGATCAATATATCTTGTTTGATACGTGCGTCGTCAGGAACAACACACGCAATGTTATGCTCAACAAAAAATCGTCCGACTATGCCATTCTTTCGTGGTTCGATAACATCAAGAATTTTGACTTCTTTGCGCCCCTTTCTATCCGTGCGATCTAACAGGATAGCTTCGACAATATCGCCATGAATAACCCGCTGCATTTCATGTGAAGAAATAAACAGGTCTTTTGGTTTTTTAGCACCAGCAGGTACGTCAGGCACAAAAAAGCCATAACCATCTCTATGGCCAATAACACGTCCAGTTAAAAGATGATTTTTTGGTGCAATAGCATACTGCTTAAATTTATTGAAAATCAGCTGACCGGCATTTTCCATCGCCCTTAAGCGTCGTTTCAAACCAATAATATGATCTTCTTCGACGTAATTTAGTCGCTGACAAATGTCTTTAAATGTTAATGGTTTGCTCGACTTTTCAATGATTTCAAGGAGCAATTCTCGGCTGGCAACCGGGTTTTCGTATTTTTGCGCTTCGCGCTGTTGATGAGGATCTTTAATGATAAAAGTACTTAGTTAAATTATTTTGCTTAATTATATCTTAGTTAACTAAATTCGCATCACTTTATTATCAACTAATCCTTAGAAGGTCTAACTTTTTATTATAACTTTTATTCGATGCAAAAATATTTAGCTCAAAGCGTTAATTTGCTGATATAACGCCTATGTTAAAGCGCTGCATGCCCTATTAGTATTTGCCTTTTTTTGCCGCATCTACCACGCGTTCAGGCATTTTAGTTGCTAAGTCAGATAACAACTGAGTAATTTTTTTATGCATTGATTTATCATCAGTGATCGAATGATGTAACTGAGCATAAAGTTCAGGGTAATCAAGTGGGCTTCCCTCACCGCTATTATAAAGTTCAGCAAGGCGAATTTGTGCCTTCAAGTTGTCTAAACTTGCCGCCTCTTTAAGGAAAATAATTGCCTGTCTGATATCTGGCTGCATAAATTTGCCCACATGGTAATAACGGCCAAGTTGCTCTAATGCTTCAGGTAAGCCTTGATCAGCTGCCGCTCGCATGTAATGTAGCCCTAGGGGAACATCTTTTTTAACACAAACACCATAAGCTAACATATCGCCCCATAAAAATTGGAACGCTGGTTTTTGTGCGATAACGGCTCTAGCTTCAACATCTTGCACCAGTTGACATTCATCTAACACCATTTGCCCTAAGTGTTTATTTTCTTTAATTAAATCGAGCAATTGATCATCGGTATACACTTGCACTACATTTACTTTTTCAGCGCTGGCTGACAGCGATATATTCATCATCACCAATACACTCAATAGAAAAAAACGCATAAACTCACTCACTATCTGGGCAAAAAATTAGCCGTCCACTGTTGTTATCGGCAGTAATCTAAAAATGTTAACTACGGCAGTTAACATGCAATAATGACTATTAACTCAATTATCATCAACTAAACGAGCAAGAATAATACCATAAAACTGATTAACATAGACTTGCGCTTGAATGCTATAAACTCCACAATGCTATAAAAGCAAACTGTCAAAAAATTAGCGACATCACTATGCCAACAGCGCCTAAAACGGTAGAACAATTAACTGCAGAACTTGATTTATTGCTGACAAATTCTAAGCAAAACGA
>JBNKXM010000506.1:0-1867 GCA_050300315.1 Thalassotalea sp.
AAGGCACAGAAAGCACAGGTAAACCGGCTTGCAGTGCTTGTTTGCACAAGAGCATAACTTGCTCATTAGGTTGATAGCCATTAGTTAGTAGCAGCGCTGCGAGCTTAGTACCATTTAATGCTGAGAGACACGTCGCTATGATGATATCGGTACGATCGCCTGGTGTGACAATTAATCTGCCAGGTTGTAAATGACTCATTAAATTTTCCGCACTACGAGCACAAAAACTAATGCTTCTGATCCGACGATGTTCAATATCACCAGCATTGAGCACAGAGGCTTCAAGGTAATTACTAATATCAAGGACACGGGGTGCAATCAGGTCAATTTCCCACGGGATAGTGCCGAGTAAATCAAAGTTTCGGTTGTTAAAAATAGCGAGGTTTTGCCAAGGGACTAACTCAACATTTTCTCTAAACTCGTTTTCTCTTGGTAACAAACCGAATTCATCTTTATCAGGTGCATTGATTTTGTTGATAATACAGCCGATGAGCTTTTTATTTTTGATACCGCCAAAGGTTCCAGCGCTTACTTCGATACGATCTTCAAACTCTTCCAAGCTGTCGTTGTCAGGACTGGCCACTAAGATGATTTCTGCTGAAAGCGCTTGTGCAACGTCTCGGTTGATCCTGCCAGCATAGGGCTGTCGGGTTGTCGGGATCAAGCCTTCGATGATAGTAACGTCTTGGTCTTTACTGAATTTATCTAAATTTTCTACCAGTTGTTCTAGCACAACATCGTGCAAACCATCACCCATTTTTTCTTCTACATAGCTAAATGGGATCGATGTTTCATGCTCGGATAAACTTAATGTTTGATTTTTATTCGCCAGTACGTTGCGAGACGGTTGGCTGATCGGTTTAAAGTGACCGACTTTAATACCTTTTTGCTGGCATGCGTGAACAACGCCTAGTGCGACACTGGTTAAACCAACACCAAAGCCAACTGGGATAAGCATAATTTTGCGCGACATACTTAGTGCGCTCCTTCTAATAATTGATAACTTTGTTCGGCGATAACCCATTCTTCATTTGTTGGGATCACCCAGCAACAACGAGATGTTTCTGTGGTAATGCAGCCTTGTTGACCAAAACGTGTATTTTGATTGGCTTGAACATCTTCATAAAAATTAAGCAGTGACAGTTGTGATAATACTGCTGAGCGGATAAGTGAGGAATTTTCCCCGATACCGCCGGTGAAAATAATACCGTCTAACTGCTGAAAACAGACAGAAAATGCAGCGATAGTTTTGGCGATGCGATAGCTAAAAATATCGAGTGCTAATTGAGCTTGCTGATGACCTTCGCTCGCGGCTTTTTCTAACGCGCGACAATCATTACTTAACTGAGAGACACCTAATAGACCACTCTCTTTATTGAGTAGCGTATTCACCTCGGCTAAGCGATAGCCTAATTGCTCCACTAAATGAAAGATGATCCCAGGGTCGAGATCACCACTGCGAGTGCCCATCATTAGCCCTTCAAGCGGTGTTAATCCTAAACTGGTATCAACACTCTCACCATTGCGGATCGCAGTGATACTGCAACCATTGCCTAAATGAGCACTAATAAAATTACATTGTGATATTGGTTTTTCTATCAGCTTAGCCGCTGCGCGGCTGACAAAGTAGTGGCTTGTACCATGAAAGCCGTATTTGCGAATACCGTGCTCTGTATAAAGTTGATAAGGCAGGGCGTAGATATACGTTTTCTCTTTCATGGTTTGGTGAAAAGCCGTGTCAAATATTGCAACTTGTGGCAAGCCAGTAAAAATTGACTCTGCTGCCTCGATACCTTGAAGATTTGCGGGGTTATGTAACGGCGCAAGCTTAGCAAGTTCGGCGATTTGCAGTTTGACGTCTTCGGTG
>JBNKXM010000507.1:0-1871 GCA_050300315.1 Thalassotalea sp.
TGACGAGCTACCCCACTAATATATTCAGCGCCCTCTTCAACTATTGACTTAGCAACCGCATCGCCTTCTTCTGCAGCATCAAAAACCAGATTTGCCATTTTTGCGTAAAAGGCGGCGGGCTTACCCGCAATGGTTTCAACCAGTGCCAAGCCATCATTCACATTGAGTAAAGCCAATAACTTGTCATTAATGCTCGATGGTTCCTTCAAGCCGTCAAGTGACATCAACACATGATTAGCCGCTTGGAAACCAAACCAAGCGCCGCTGCCTTTATCACCATGCGGAAAACCGTGACCACCTAAAGTATATGGATGACCTTTAACATAGGAAAAACCACAAGAGCCAGTACCTGTGATCATCACTGCGCCATCGCCACCATTGTGAGCGGCCAAACACGCGATCAATAAATCAGTGGTTAAAAACATTTGTTTAAACGGATGCTGCCAATTAGCCATTTGCTCAAACAGCACAGGTAAATTAACGCCTGCTAAACCGACGCCGGCAATAAGATCTTTGAGCTCTACGCCGACTAAACCTGCATCGTTAAGCGCTAATTGCGCTGACTCAGTGATCGAATTTACCGCTTGGTCAAAACCATGCAAAGGATTTGCTGGGCCAGAGATACCAGTACCTAGAATATTATTGTCGGCATCAACAAGAATGGCTTTGCATTTACTGCCACCACCATCAATACCTAAAAAGAATGTGTTGTTGTCGCTGCTACTAGGCATGTTGACCTCATGTCTACTACATTTATTTTCAAAAGACCTAATATTGCTAGGCTTTCAAAATCTTCATTTTTTCATCTTAACCACAAATGACAGCGTTGTCATTTATTTTTTAAATAAAATTTAGCTATTTTTATTTAATTTAAGTGAATATTAATACAATCGACTGATTAGCTTAGACTTTTTAAGCTAATCAGTCGAAAATTTTAGTGATATTTAACCGTCACCGTTCGACTTTTTCTGTCTTTCGTTGTGTTAATAGCACGAATATTTACTGACTTAGTCACCTCAACAGGTTCAGTATAAGGTTGCCACTGACCGCCTTGTTCCTGATATTCAATCGCTAAACCAGGGAAAGCAATATTAGCAAACAATTTACCTGCCTCAATTTTCGCACCGGCGGTCGGTAAACGATAATTCACCTCTGCTAAGTCGAGCTTTGCAAACTCTTTTTGGCCAAGCGTATTGGCAAATAAACGCCACTGTTGATCACGCAGCTCTCGCATCTCATTAGTAAACTCATGACTGTCTTGGCTATACTTAAATCCTGCATAATTATATGGCACGGCCCAAGACGCTTTATGCCATGCACGTTCTGCCAAGGCGATAATCCGCGGAAAAATTTTGTACTCAGCAACATTATCCGTACGTAGATTCTCACTCCACAATTGTCCTTGCACGCCTAAAAAGCTGCGACCTTGTTCAAGCGGACGATGAGTTATCACACCTTGCTCATTTTTCTGCACAGTGTCATCTGCAATATAAGGTTTGTCCTCGCGGTCTCGCCAAAATTCGGCATGCACAGGTAAGTTCTGTGGCATAAATTGGAAGACTTTTTCGGTATTGGTACGACGTGATGCCCAATAATAACCATGCTCTTGAGGATCCGCCTCATAAGGAAAATCGAAATAAGTAACATCAGGTGTCGACAACACCACTTGCCAATTGCGATTAACAAGTTCATTAACTTTCATATGAGCGCCCCAAGGTAGGTGATCCCAAGTATTCGCTTGTACTACCGCTGGCATATGTGCTTTTTGAGTGTGTGATAAGCCATCACTCCACGCCGCCGGCTCAATCCCCATTGCTGAAATCATGTTAGCAACGCGTTCAACAAAATATGCCCCCAATTGCTTCATCTCA
>JBNKXM010000508.1:0-1867 GCA_050300315.1 Thalassotalea sp.
TGTGAGCTTGTTGCACCGCGAAAATCGGTTGCACTAAACTCAAAGCTTAACTCGCCTGCGGTACTAGGTGCGGTAAAACTGGCGGTTAGTGCATCTGCGTTGCTTAATGTTACGCTGCTGCCTGCGGTTTGTTGCCATAAATAATGCATTTCGTCGTTATCTACATCACTCGCTTGCGCGGTTAAGTTAACTGTTTGATTGGTGTTAACTTGAAAGTTTTCGCTAAGCGTCACGGTAGGAGCGTTGTTTTTATCATCATCTGCTATGGTGATGGTGATTTGGCTATTGGCACCTAAACGCGCGTTATTTAGTGGCGTTAATGTAACAGTAAAGCTTTCATCGTTTTCTTCGTCATTGTCATTAATGATGGTTAATAGAATGTCTTTTGTTTGACTCTCGCCATCAGCCCAGTGCAGTTGTCCGCTTGCTTGTTCCACGTCTTCACCAACAATGGCTTGGTTTGATGTTACTTGGTAGTCAAATAATAGCTCACCACTGGTGCTGCCAATTCGGTTTACGTGTACTGTGTATTCGCCGCTATTTTCGGCAACCGTTGCATCAGCTAAGCTAAATGAACCAGCACCAGCATCTGGAATACCCGCAATATTAACCGTTGCATAGTGGTTGCTACCTAGTGTTGCGCCATTTTGCGGATCGTAAAGTCGCACAAAGAAGTTTTCAGGGTATTCATTGTTGCTTGGATCGTCGTTGATCTCAATGCTAATGGTTTTGGCGTCGTTATCGCCAGCGGCCCAAGTGAGGGTATTATTTTCAACGACAAAATCTGAATCATCTTTCGCGCTTCCTTGGATCACTTGATAGCTTACTGAAACTGCCTGATCAAGCTCACTGGCGTTGCGTGCAACGCTAAGTGACAAGGTTTGTCCTTGTTCGGTGTCATAACTCTTTGCGTTAAAAGAAAATTGCCCTTGATTTGCCGACTTCGTATTGTCTTTAAGAATATATAAACCGCTGTCGATGTCACTGACAATAATATTGCCGGACGGTAAGAACGGATAAACACCCCAAGCGCCGTGAAAGCTTGCGTTGTTACTCGGTGTGTAAGTGTCAAAAAAGCCAATATCTGTTGGGTTAGCGGGATCGGAAATATCAAGGATGGTTAAGCCGCGCTCGTAGTTTGACATGTAATAACGATTACCTCGAACAAAGCCGTTATGATCGATGGCTCGGGTTGGCCCTGTCCATTGCCCCACTTGTACTGGCTGTTTTAAATTGTCGATGGAAAAAATCCGCACTGTGGTATTTAAACCACCTTTGTATTCGTCAAACTCGTCGTGTAATAACACGTATTGTTTATTTTCTGTGCCCCAGCCAGAATGCACGTACTGAAAGCTTTTATCAACGTCATTATATTCAGCACTACCGAGTAAACTGGTGTTGTTTGGATCGGTAATATTCCAAAGCTTCATTTCTTTTTCGTTGAAGTCGATAAACACAGTACAATTGCCAGCGGCAATACCGCAATCATTCGCCGCACGCTGATCGTCAATAGCTAAGGATGAACCATCATGGGTGTACCCACTGCCATAGTTACGATTAGCACCGATTAACTCTATCGGATCGCTTAAACCGTAATTAACAAAGGCACCACTTTTTACTGGTGCGCCAACAATTTGGATACTCGGGGTTTGGTGAGGAAGCGCGATGTTCAAGGTAGAGTCGACATTGGAAATATAAACATTGTGCGCTGTGCCAGCGACTTTGCTTTTTGTTACTAAGCTGACTTGATTTGGTAAGTTGTTTAGATCGAGTATTGAGACATAATCAGTACCGCCAGAAGACGAACCTTCGGTGGTTACGTAGGCATAGGCTTGCCATAAATTAATTGCTTCATCAAAATATTGAT
>JBNKXM010000509.1:0-1858 GCA_050300315.1 Thalassotalea sp.
AAACCAGCTCATGCCTTGGCGAAATGAGTTATCCATCTGGTGACTATATTTACCCGACATTGACTCATTAATCACATTACTAAACCAGCCAAACATCATATAAATGATCATTGCCAGACCGGTTAATAACACATAGCCGCCAAGACCTGATTCACCATGTTTAAGATCGGTCACATAATTGGCTGCACCTGTTGCAGTTAAAAATAATGCAATGGCACCAACTATCGGCCAATGGCTTTGCGCGGGTACATAATATGTTTCATATTTTTTTGTTGTCATAACTTTCCCCTTTGTTTTAAGCGCTAACGCCTATGATTCAACGGAACCAGTGATATCATAAAGAGTATACGACAAGGTTATTGTCGATATGTCTTCTGGCAATTCTAAATCTACATAAAATTGCAGTGCCATTTCGGTCTCTTCTTTTGCGTTCAGTGGTTGAGAGTTGAAACAAAAACATTCTATTTTTTGAAAATAAACCGCTGCTTGACCAGGCGAAACTGAAGGTACCGCTTGGCCAATAATGTTATTTAACGATTCATTTTTCGCATAAAACTTCACTAATTTTACTTCACCGGGATGCACTTTTACTTCATTTATCATTGGCTCAAACTGCCAAGGAATGCCCTTAGCTGTTCGACTGATAAATTGAACGGTAATAACTCGACTCTCATCTATGCCATCAACACTTGCATTGGCTGCAGTCGTCGACGTTTTACCATTTAACCCAGTGATATCACAAAAAACGTTATACAAAGGCACTAAAGCAAAACCAAAACCAAACATGGCAAACACCACTAACACGAGTTTCTTTACGGTTTTACCCGTATTGGCTTTGTTATTAGCTGATTGTTGATCTTGCTCTGTGCTCATTTATCTAACTACCCATTAATCGATTTTAGGTGGTGTTTCAAAGGTGTGATAAGGCGCAGGGCTTGGTAATGTCCATTCCAATCCTTCAGCACCATCCCACGGTTTAGCTTCGGCTTTTTCACCGCCTTTAATACACTTGATCACGACAACCAAGAAAATTAACTGTGATAAACCAAACGCGAAACCACCAATACTGACCAACTTATTAAAATCAGCAAACTGTAATGCATAATCAGGAATACGGCGTGGCATACCCGCTAACCCTAAGAAATGCATAGGGAAAAACAATACGTTAACTGAGATCAATGAACACCAGAAATGCGCTTTACTTAACTTATCGCTGTACATATTGCCTGTCCACTTAGGTAACCAATAATAAGTACCGGCAAATATTGAAAACAACGAACCTGTCACTAACACATAATGAAAATGTGCTACAACAAAGTAAGTATCGTGATATTGGAAATCAATTGGGGTCATCGCTAACATCAAGCCAGAGAAGCCACCGATAGTGAATAGGATCACAAAGGCAATCGAAAATAGCATCGGCACTTCAAAGGTCATCGAACCGCGCCACATGGTAGCGACCCAGTTGAATACTTTTACCCCTGTAGGCACAGCAATTAGCATGGTGCAATACATGAAGAACAACTCACCAAATAGCGGCATCCCAGTGGTAAACATATGATGCGCCCAAACGATGAACGATAAGAATGCAATCGAAGCCGTCGCATAAACCATTGAGCTATAACCAAATAATTTTTTACGCGCAAACGTTGGGATAATGGTCGAGACGATACCAAATGCTGGTAAAATCATGATGTAAACTTCAGGATGACCAAAGAACCAGAAAATATGCTGGAACATCACAGGATCACCACCGCCTGCCGCATCAAAGAAGCTGGTACCAAAATAGGTATCGGTTAACAACATAGTTACCGCACCTGCAAGTACCGGCATAACTGCAATCAATAGGTAAGCCGTG
>JBNKXM010000510.1:0-1857 GCA_050300315.1 Thalassotalea sp.
AAGCTTGTTCTTTGCTTTGAATTTGGCTGTCGTTGTACCAGCGCCATCCGTATAAGCCACCTAAGCCCAATACTACGCCTAGCAAAATCGCCATTCCGTTTTCTTTCCAAAAACGCTTAATCGCTTCAACTTGTTGTTCTTCTGTTTGATGATCAGCCACTGTTTACCCTTAAATTAAATTAGCTAATAAGCTAGGCACTTCGGTTAATGCCACACTTTGTTGTTCATGTTGTCCGCGCAAATATTTTACCGTTACTACTTGGTTAGCAAGCTCATCTTCTCCTAAGATCAATGCAACTTGTGCCCCTGATTTATCTGCACGCTTTATTTGTTTCTTCATATTGCCACCACCACAGTGACATTGAATTCTGATTTCTTTAACTTCGTCACGCCATTGTTCAGCTAACGCATTAGCTTGAATATCGACGTCATCACCAAGCATAATGACATAGGCATCCACTTGAGGACGAATATTTTGTACTTTTTCCAAACTGGTTAGCATTAAAACTAAACGCTCGATGCCTAAAGCAAAACCAAATGCCGGTGTTGCTTTACCACCCAATTGTTCAACTAAACCATCATAACGACCACCAGCACAAATAGTGCCTTGTGCGCCTAAGCTGTCTGTCACCCATTCAAAAACCGTACGATTATAATAATCTAAACCCCGAACTAATTTATCGTTGATCACATAGTTGATACCTGCAGCGTCTAGTCGTTGGCACACTTGTTCAAAATGCTCCAACGATTCGCTACCAAAGTATTCCGATAACTTAGGTGCACCAACAAGTGCCGCCTGAACTTCTGGGTTTTTACTATCTAGTACTCGTAGCGGGTTAGTGTGCATACGACGCTTAGAGTCTTCGTCTAACTGATCTTCTTTTTCAGTCAAATAAGCCACTAGCGCATCACGATAGCTTGCACGCTCTTCGTTAGAACCTAATGAGTTTATCTCTAATGTGACAAATTCACTAATGCCAAGTTCCCGCCATAATCGAGCCGTCAAAGTGATCACTTGTGCATCGATATCAGGGGTTGCTATACCAAATGCTTCGAGGCCAAATTGGTGAAACTGACGATAGCGACCTTTTTGTGGACGCTCATGTCTAAACATGGGGCCCATATACCAAAGTCGTTGCTCTTGGTTATATAACAAGCCATGTTGATTACCAGCTCTAACACAACATGCTGTACCTTCTGGACGTAGCGTCAAGCTATCGCCATTGCGATCTTCGAACGTGTACATCTCTTTTTCAACGATGTCAGTTACTTCACCGATAGAGCGCTTAAACAAAGCCGTTGACTCAACGATAGGCATACGGATTTCAGCAAAACCGTAATTACTGGCAACACGTCGCAGCACAGACTCAACCATCTGCCAAATATTGGTTTCATCGGGTAAACAATCGTTCATCCCTCGAATGGCTTGAAGTGTTTTACTCACCTATGTTTCTCTCTGTTTGGAAATATAAAAATAAAGCGCGCATTATAGGCAGTTTACAAGCAAACGTAAACTAAGCTCATGGCGCTATCGTTGAATGTTAATCGATCTCTTGGATATCTATTTTGTTCTTCTGATCTAAAATCGCAGCTTTTGCACGAATCCGTTGTTCTAATTGATTAACTAAATCATTGTTGTCAAAGCGTTCTTTTTGACGAATACCATCTAAGTAAAAGCCGCTTTTCTTGCTGCTACCAGTTAAACCTAGATCAGAGACCGTCGCTTCTCCCGGACCGTTAACAATACAGCCAACGATAGAGACGTCCATTGGCGTTAAGATATCTTCAACGCGTTGTTCCAGTTGATTCACTGTGTTGATGACATCAAACTCTTGACGAGAGCAACTTGGACACGCA
>JBNKXM010000511.1:0-1854 GCA_050300315.1 Thalassotalea sp.
TTGATTTAGGGAAAATATTCCCAGTGTCACCAGATCCTATGTCTAATTTATTGTTTGTGATGGAAGTTATAGGCCTAATTTTAGGCGCACTGCTAACGTGGTTATCGTATAAAGCGTTAGCCTTGACTGAGTCAGGCTATTGGGTAAATACGATTACTTTACCAAAAAGCTTAATAGTTACAGGGATAGCATTACTGATATTTGGCGCGTTTGTTGTTTATTTTGCCACGGCATCGACATTACATTTTTAAATACTCTGTTTTCTAGAGTCTATTGAAGTTATACAGTTGCATAAGGAATAGGTGGGCTTTTTCTTTAATTAACGTTTGTTCAAACTGGACTTATGCATTGCTTTCGCTTTGTAATTACATTCTTTAAGCCTTTTGGGGTTAGTTGAACATATCTTAGTTATGTGATGCGATATGATCAGCCTAAAAATTACTGGCTAATCATATCGCTAGTTAAAACACGCTATAACAGCTACATTAAAATACATAAAATCAATGAAATATAGGCAAGATAAGAGAGAAAAGAGATCACATGTTTGCTGGTAATGTTAACTTTTATCTCAAGCTTCTTTTGTGCATGGGTTACATTTGAATGTTGCATTGTCTAATCCATTGGTTCCGTATGCCACGGCAAGATTTTAGTACATATGACCAATAAATCAATTTGGTTTGCTAATTAATTGCTCGATGAAAATCATTAGTTAGCCAAGTTAAAACATAAGCTGACAAGCTCTGGCCTTGCTATCGCTTATAAGTAGTTGTATAGCGGGGCAATAGCTCAATGTTAAACATTGATTATCCAGTAAATTAGCTGACGTGATTTATTTAAATTTAATAGTGAAATATTTGCTTTAATTGTTTTGTGCATATGCTTAAAAATAAAAGAGAACATTTTAAGCGAGCAAAACAAAATGCTACTGTGAATATCGCCCTAGTATCAATCGCTCCTGTAATTCTTCTAATCGTCCGTTTTTAGCCAGTATCTCAAGCCCTTTATTAAACTGCTTAACGAGCTCCATACTGTTTTGGTTAGTTTTTGGAAACAGTAAATGTCCGGTGAAGATATTAAGAGGAGGCTGCATAACTTCTACGCGATTAACTTGCTCTTTGGCAAATAAACTGTTCAGGTAGTGCCAGCCAACAATTTCTTGCGCTGGCACGAGATCGACTCGTTCTAATAACAGCATTTTAAAACTTTGTTCATCAGAGGTGACAATTGACATGCGCTCGGGATTATTTTCTGCGTATTGCCACAGTGCTTTTGTATAGGTATAGCTGCGGGTTAATCCAAACGTTAAATCGTCAAAATCTGATAGTGACTGCCAAGTCAGTGGTTTTTCAGATTTTAAACGAAAGAATACGACTTTTTCTTTGGATAACGGCTCGCTAAAGTAAAAATATCGTGCATGTTTTTGGTCTTTATACCAATATGAGGTGGCACTGTAGTTACCAACTTTCGCATCTTCATAGGCTCTTGCCCAAGGAAGAAATACAAACTCAACATCAATGTTTACTTGTGCAAACGCTTCTTCAATAACCTGACTTATATAGCCATGATTTGGTAATTTTTTGGAAATATAGGGGGGCCATTCCGAAGTGCTGATTTTAATGGTTTGCTTTGCCGATAAGTTGTGAGTAAACAATAAGCAGGCTAGTAGCCAACACCATGTTTTCATTCGTAGGTTTTCCTTTTACCTAAGCGTATAAGTTAAAGGTTAGTATGGGAATGTTAAGTTCGCGAATTTAGTTAAACGGCGATGCTGTTAACAGTGATAACTAAGAACATAACTTTGTTATAAAGTGAATGATCGCAAGGTAGCGCGTGCATTGATTACCTAATAATGGT
>JBNKXM010000512.1:0-1840 GCA_050300315.1 Thalassotalea sp.
TATTTGACTGGTGATCAGCGCACTTCGCGAAGATATAAAGCGTAACACTAATGTTACTTGCAAATCATCGAAGCGATAGCGTTGCGTTAATTTACCAGACGTTGCCTCAAGCTCAGCCTGTGCTTTACTAAAATCAAAATATTGCTGATTTTCAAGATCACGCATGGAAAGCTGCTCGAGTGCTTGGGCGATATAAACGCCATATTCTTGCGCGATCACCATGGGCCCAGTAAACGCACCGTAATAACTCGGTTGTTTCGGCAGTAAAAAACCATGCCAAGCACCCAGATCAAAAAATGGATTAAATTGCTGATTTTTATATTGATCAAACTGCTGATGTTGGCTCGGCTGACCAAAGCGATCGATAACATTTCGGTAAACAATACGCTCAGCGGCAACTTGTTCTGCTCCGCAGGCAAACCACGGAAAAATCCAGCAACACAGCAAAAGATGCGTAAACCGCTTTGTTATTATTCGTCCCAATTTACTCACTCTTTGCACCTTGCTCATCATAGTTTTTGTCTTAATGCTTACGCCAGTTATAGTGGCACATCCTAATTTACGTTATATCAAATAGTTGTCGTTAATTGACGAAAACCCGTCGTTTTCCTGCTAGTGAACATTACTTTTATGTCACATGCTGAGCTATCAGTGAAGCACTGACAAAACAGATACTTATAATAACTATAGAAGGGTACGTTTATGAAATTTTCATCAAAATTTCTGATCTCTATCTTTGCTGCTGTGACGTTTTCAGCAAACGCAATGAAACCACAACTTGATGTGAACGTCGATGTTGAAAAATTAGCCAACGGTGATGTTAATGCGACATTAACAATTACAAATAATCATCCAGGCCAGCAAAAAGTATTAGGCTGGTACACAGATTTAGCTGAAGAGCACATTTTCCACATTACTCGTGACGGTGTTGAAGTACAGTTTATGGGCCCTCACTATAAGCGCCCTGCACCAACAGAAAATGACTACATCAAACTAAAATCAGGTGAGTCATTAACTCAAACATTTGAGCTAACTGCTAACTATGACATGAGCGAAGCAGGTCAATACGAAATCACTTACGATGTAAAATCTCTGCACTTATATAGCAATCGTGGTCAACAGAAAAAAGCTGAACGTTTGAATGTTGAGACATTAACTTCAAATACAGCATTTGTTTATCTTGATGGTATCGCGGCTAAAGGTACAGCAAATAAAGGCAAGCCTGGCGGCGGTACAAGCGACTGTATTGACGGTACTTGTTTTACTGGTCGTTGTTCAAACAGCCAGCAAACTGAAATCATCAGTGCATTAGCTGCTGCTGACAGCATTGCAAACAATGCAGTCAGTTATTTAAACAGCCACTCATCGACAAATGTTACTGCACGTTACAACACTTGGTTTGGTAATGCCACGTCAACACGTTACAACACGGCAAAAGCACACTTCGAAGCAATTAATGACGCTATCGACAACCAACCTGTGGCATTCGACTGTAGCTGTAAAAAATCTTACTTTGCTTACGTTTATCCTAATCAACCGTACAAAGTTTATGTATGTAGCGCATTTTGGAGTGCGAATGAGTTAGGTACAGATTCACGTGCTGGTACCATTATTCATGAACTAAGTCATTTTAACGTAGTTGCTGGTACTGACGATGTGGTCTACGGACAAAGTGGTGCGAAAAGCTTAGCGGTATCTGACCCTGATCAAGCATTAAACAATGCAGACAGTCACGAATACTTCGCAGAAAACACGCCTAACTTAAACTAGGCGATAATCTTAAGGTTAGTTACACTCTAAGGTAACTAACCTTTTTCGTTGTTTGTTTAATGTTTACCAA
>JBNKXM010000513.1:0-1832 GCA_050300315.1 Thalassotalea sp.
GAAACGAACGATAAAAGAGAAGTTTGTAGCGTTTGCCGACAGCATGAAGAGAATGTTTGAATAGTGTGTTTGTTCAAAATTAAAGGCGTTGATTTAAACGCCTTTAATTTTTATTTATGTGAATAGCTGATAATTAAAACATTTTTTTGTGCTGTAATCGCGCTAACAAAACAGCAATAAATGCCACACTATAGATAGCATAAACTACCACCATCCACTGCGGCATGCTGTAACCTAAAAATTGCCAATTAATATCACCACAGTCACCCGTTGCGGCAAATAACGCAGGAAGCCATTCATGTAATGGAGCCCACTGCGGGAAATTCGGAATAAATTCACAACCAAATAAAAAAGACATTGGTGATGTTTGCATTTCTACGTGTTCGAGTGCGATGAGTAAGCCCCAAATAGCACCTGTTCCCCATAGCGCGAAAGCAAGAATACGCATTAATACATATTGATTAGCGAAACTGCCAACAAGGCCTGCAAAGAATATTGCCCAAATGGCAACTCGTTGATAAATGCACATGATGCATGGTTTTAATTCTAATACGTATTGAAAAAATAGTGCGGCAAACTCTAAGCCTAATGCGCTTAATGCCAACAATTGCCACGCACGTTTGTTGGTACACAGATCACTTAAATACTTCAAAGGTTTTCCTGAGGTTTGTTGTTATTATAAATACAGATTATAAAAGCTTGAAAAAAATTTCACTATTACTTTTGTAACAATTATTCAGCGTATAAAAAAACGCAGCTAAAGATCACTCGTTAGCTGCGTTTTGTAAAGTACGATAGAGCTAGTGTGATGGCACTTGTGTGTCGTTATCTTTCATACTGTGATGAATAATTAACCCTGAATCATAGTATTTATCGGTCGTTGATTCGAGAAATCCTGTCGAAACAGCTAATAAACCGACTATGGTTAACACTATTGTATAAGGCAGCGCCATGATAACCATACGGCCATATGAAAGCCTGATTAGTGGTGCTAACGCCGATGTTAACAAGAATAAAAATGCTGCTTGGCCATTAGGTGTTGCTACGCTAGGAAGATTAGTTCCGGTATTTATAGCCACTGCTAATAAGTCAAATTGATCTCTGGTAATAGCGCCAGATGCCAATGCTTTTTGAATTTCTGTGATATAAACCGTACCAACAAAGACATTGTCACTCACCATAGATAGCATGCCGTTCGCTAAGTAGAACATAACCTGCTGCATATTACCTTCAAAGGTTAATACCCAGGTAATAACAGGAGTAAACAGTTGTTGATCGACGATAACGGCAACCACAGAGAAGAAAACGGCTAATAAGGCAGTAAACGGCAATGCTTCTTCAAATGCATGGCCAATTTGACCTTCTTCGGTAATACCAGTAAACGCTGTTGCTAAAATAATGACGGATAAACCAATTAACCCGACCGGCGCCAAATGTAACGCTAAGCCGATGATTAACCAAATTGCGATTAGACCTTGCATTAAAAGTTTTATCTTATCGCTGACGTTGCGTTTTTTACTCTCTTCAACGTCAAAGTCATTTAATATTTTATGGACATTATCAGGTAACGCTACACCATAGCCGAACCAATGCATTTTTTCTAACAAAACGCAGGTTAACATACCACAAATGAATACAGGGACAGTAACTGGAGACATGCGTAAGGCAAATTCAATAAAGTCCCAGCCTGCATGATGACCAATGATCAGGTTTTGAGGCTCACCTACGATTGTACAAACCCCACCAAGCGCAGTACCTACACCAGCGTGCATTAGTAGATTTCTAAGATAGCCACGAAACTGTTGCAAATCATCTCGAGAATACTCCATTAC
>JBNKXM010000514.1:0-1831 GCA_050300315.1 Thalassotalea sp.
TAGCATTATCCACACTAGTATCGACAATGCTGCTAAACATAAGATAAAGCCAGCAATAACGATGTTTAATCGCTTGCGATACACTGCTTTATCAATTTCTACTACTTTCATTTACTTACCTTATTATATATCTATCGATTAAAACCGGAATAACGAGCCACTTTGGCCTCTACGCCTTGAAACCATACCGCGTGGTTGCATTGTATAGTTAATTGCTGTTTAGCTCGAGTGATACCGGTATATAGTAACTCGCGCGTTAATAATTGATTGTCGGGATCGTTGGGTAGCACCATAGCAACATGGGCAAACTCACTGCCTTGCGTTTTATGAATTGTCATTGCGTATACGGTTTCAAACAGCGGCAAGCGACTCGGCAAAATTGCATGATATTGCCCATCGCCTTTATCAAACATCGCCATTAAATGCCCTTGGCTATTTCGCCAAATCATACCAATATCGCCGTTGTATAGCCCTAAACCATAATCATTTTCACAAATCATGATAGGCTTTGCATGGTATAAATCGTCAGCCGTTTTATTTGGGTTTGTCTTATCTAGCCGATCACTTGAGGCAAACAATAGTTGCTCGACCGCAAGATTTAATTGCTCTACGCCGGTCTCACCTAATCGAGTCGGAGTCAGTATTCTAAATTGAGCGAGCAACTCAAACGCTTGCTCTAAACTGTCAGCCGTTTGCAACGGCAAATAATATTGCGCGATTAATTGGTTAAACCAAATTTTGCTACTTGAATACCAAGCCAATTGCCTATCACTACGTTGCTGTGCTTGTTGCAACAGCTGCCAACTTTCATCACTATTACCGGCGATCACCGCTTGAGCTAATAAGCCAATCCCGCCTTGGCCATCAAAACGCCGACTTTTAGTGAGATAGGTTAAATAGTCTGCATATTTTTTGGCATGTTGTGGTAAATTTTTAATACCTGTGACTTGAGATAGAAACTGGCTATTTTCTCGGCTGAACTGACTTTTTCCAAACGGGGTAAGATCAGCCAATACACTACCTGCGGCAACCGATGGCAACTGCTGGGCATCGCCCAATAAAATAACGCGGCAATGGGCAGGTAAAGCGCTGAGTAAACGTGCCATTAATGGTAAATCCACCATAGACACTTCATCAACAAGCAAGACATCGATATTTAATCGATTATCATGATTAAAGCGAAAGTTTGGACTGTTAGGAATAACACCTAATAGCCTGTGTATGGTTTGGGTTTTACTTGGAATGGCTTGCAATACCTGCTCATTAATCTGTCCAGTAAAACCGATAACTGCGCTTTCAATAGATTCAGATAAACGTTGTGCTGCCTTGCCTGTTGGTGCAACTAATGCAATTGATAAGCTATCAGTACTAAGTTGCACTAACGCTGCTAACAATTTAGTTACAGTATACGTTTTCCCTGTACCTGGACCGCCAGCAATAATAGAAAAGCTTTTATTTAACGCATTGGCGACCGCAACGAGTTGCCAATCAATATCATACTCACTGCTTGCATCACGCTTAGGAAATAACTGCAAAAGACATTGGCTCACAGCATTAGCGTCAAATTCAGCACTCGTTATCGCGGTACTATTTGCCTCAACGAATGCAATAACCTGTTGCTCAAATAAATAATAGCGCCTTAAGTACAAACAGTTATTGCTAAAAACGATAGCTTGATCGTCATCAACGCCGATTGCCAGCCTATCAATAATCGCTTGTAAACGAGTTTGCTCAGGAAAACAGTAACCTTGATGAGTAATAATGCCGTTATCATCACTTGCCCCAGCAATATGCTGATCGGCAATCACCTCTAACGGCAAGCAACTGTGCC
>JBNKXM010000515.1:0-1830 GCA_050300315.1 Thalassotalea sp.
ATTTGTATAGTTGGTAGCGGGGCCGGAGCATCGCCTGTTGCTTATACCTTAGCTAAAGCGGGCGCTAAAGTCGTGGTGTTGGAAAAAGGACCTTGGTTAACCGAGAAAGAGTTTTTCAAAGATGAATTAGCCATCAGCTTACGTGATTCTTATAATCCTGATTTACGCAATGAGCAACACGTCATTGAAGAGCCTTACGAGCAAGAAGACGGTAGTATTTCTTGGCAAAGTGAAGCAACCAGTGAATCTGGCTGGAGTTTCTGGAATGGTAACGTTGTTGGTGGTTCGTCTAATTTTATGAGTGGCTATTTTCATCGTTTGAAACCGATTGATTTTAGACTACGCTCAGAATTTGGCGAAATTAAAGGTGCTAATGTTGCTGACTGGCCGATAAGTTATGACGAGCTAGAGCCATATTACGCAAAAGTTGAGCAAGAGATTGGTGTCTCAGGAAAAGTTGTCGATCATCCGTATCAAGAGCCAAGATCAACGGCTGATTTTCCTTATCCGCCTTTAGCTGAACATGCGGTCTCACAATGGATAGATAACGCCGCACAAGCCTTGGGTTTTCATGCGATGCCAGTTCCTAGAGCGGTATTGTCACAACCCGCTATGGGAAGGCGTAGCTGCGAATACTCAGGCTACTGTAGTAGCTATGGCTGTTCATCGGGCGCGAAAGGTAGCGGTAGAGCGGCATTATTAAATCACGCGGTTGCTACGGGTAATCTCACTATTATTGCCAATGCTAAAGTGTATCGTCTAGAGAGTAATGAAAAAGGGCAAGTAAGCGGTGTCCTTTATTATGACCAACGTGGAAAACAACAATCAATCAGTGCAAAAATTTATGTTGTTGCCTGTCAGGCGGTTGAAACTTCACGCTTGCTACTTGCTTCCAAAAATCAATATTTTCCAAATGGTTTGGCAAATAATCATGGGCAAGTTGGTAAAAATTTAGTGTTTAGTGCGGGTGGTACTGGTCAAGGTGATTTTGTCTTTGACGAGTTATCGGCACAGAAAAAAGCAGAACTAAAACAAGTTGGTCCGTTTATTAATCGTGCTTTGCAAGATTGGTATCAAATCAATGATAAAGCGTTTGTAGGTGCTAACAAACAAGGTAAGGCCAAAGGCGGCACTATCGATTTTCTTTTTCATCAAAATCCAATTGCTCGCGTACAAGGTGCCCAACGAGATGACAATGATGAATTAGTTTGGGGTGAGCAGCTTAAACAAAATATTTTCACTGAGTTTACTAGCTATAAAACTTTACGTTTTGAAGTGTTTAACGACTGGCTACCAACCGATGATTGTTTTGTAACCCTTGATGAAGAGATAACAGATCAGTGGGGTGACGCAGTTGCTAAGATCAGAATAGGCAGCCATCCGCATGATATTCAAGTAGGTGAATATTTAGCAGAAAAAGGAGCCGCTTTGCTTGAGCAACTTGGGGCTAAAAATATACAAACGTCAGTGAGTAGTTATCCGCCACCAAATTTAATGGCAGGCGGTTGTCGTTTTGGTAATGACCCTCAAACATCGGTGCTAAATAAATATTGTCAGGCACATGAAGTTGATAATTTATTTGTGACTGACGGTTCATTTATGCCGACAGGAGGCAGTGTTCCCTATACCTTTACCATCTACGCGAATGCATTTCGCGTGGCCGATCATATAAAAGCGCGCTGGCAGCAAAACCAAGTTAGCTAATTATTGCGTGCTAAGGCATAATCGCACCTGTTCATTCTTATAAAACAAACTTTTATTGAGTAATAATAGGAAAGATTATGATCCATAGTATGACCGCGTTTTCTCGCGTAGAAGTAAAAGGCGAAT
>JBNKXM010000516.1:0-1827 GCA_050300315.1 Thalassotalea sp.
TGAATTCTTTCTCACGCCCTTCTCGCAATACTGATACTTGAACGTGATAACGACCAAGATAAGCATGGATGCCTTGCGCCTGAGAACCTAACAATACTGAACCTGAAATTACACGGGTTTCACCGTCATTAATTTCATTGGCAACTAAATCATTAGTGCTAGCACCTAAAATAGTACGTACCAATCGAGGGTTCTTCACTTCTGGGCCAGCAAGCGAAATTACACGCGTATTGTTTAATTCACCAGTAGTGAATAACTGACCATAAGCGATAACGTCTTGATAGCCTAAGTGCCAAACAAATTTTTCACCATTAACTGGCGACAAAAAGTGGATATGTGTACCAACTAAACCTGCTGGGTGTTTACCCGCAAATTCATTAACTTCAACAGAAGAAATGGTTGGAATATCAGCGCCAGGAGCCTTTGAAACAAACACTTTACCTTCGGTTAAGCGAGATAAAATGGTTAAACCATTTTTAAACGCTTGTGCTTGTTCTTTAATTATCACTTCTGGATTTGCCGCGAGTGGATTGGTATCCATTGCGCTAACAAAGATCGCAGCGGGTGTTGCATCAATTGCTGGAATTTTACTATATGGGCGCGTACGTAACGCTGTCCATAAGCCAGAATTAACAAGATTAGCTACCACGTCTTCACGAGGAATATTAGCTAATTCACTTTCTGGGTAGCTAGTAAAAGTCTCTTGCTCATCGCCATCGATTTCAACGACAACAGATTGCAAAATACGCTTTTCACCACGGTTAATTTGAGAAACAACACCTGCGGCATGAGCTGTGAATTTAACGCCAGGATTCTTTTTATCTTCAAAAAGTACCTGACCTTTTTTTACGCGATCGCCCACTTTAACGTACATGGTCGGCCGCATACCCACAAACTCTTCACCTAATGCTGCAACAGTTTTGATGGGCGAACCATCATGGATTACTTGCTGGGGAGCACCTACTACAGGAACATCCAGACCTTTTTTTATTGTAATCATAAACACTTGCACTACTTTGACGGGAGTATAAAAACCTTTTATTCCCTCACCTAAATACTTTTTAAATCAATAGATTAAAAGCACCCAAGTGAAAAAACAGCCGGTTTCAGTGTATTTCAGTAGAACATCAATTTTTTAACTAAGTTAAAAAAAAGCATCTACCGGCTCTAAGTTAAAAATATTCTGGCGCGAATTTTAGCACAAATTTTATTAATTGCGCTATCGGACATTACTATTTTTCTTGACAAATTAACGCTATTTGTTGCTTTTTTAGCCGACAAAGAAGCTTTTGTTATTTTAGGTCAAATAAAAAGGGCAAAGTTTTAAAAACATTGCCCTTTTATCGCCTAAATTTTAAGAAAAACTAGTCGATTAAATGGTTAATTTCAACTAATGGCGTGACATCAGCATCATAATCAACCGAATCGATACCAAAACCGAATAATCTTAAAAACTCGTTGTGATAACCGACATAATCAGTTAATTCATCAATGGTTTCTGTTTCCACTGTATCCCAGATTTCTTGCACACGGTCTTGAACACTATCTTCAAGTTCTTGATAGTTTTGACTAATGCGGCCTTTATCATCTAGACGAGGTGTATCGTTAAACAAACTTTCGTTAAACATTGCTTGAATTTGCTCAATACAACCTTGATAACTGCCGTCAGATTTCATCACTTTAAACATTGCAGAAATATACAAAGGCATGATTGGAATAGCTGAACTTGCTTGGGTAACCACGGCATTAAGTGATGCAACATACGCTTTACCGTCTAAGTCACTCACCGATGTTGTAATAGCGCTCGCTGCGCGATCGAGATCTTCT
>JBNKXM010000517.1:0-1790 GCA_050300315.1 Thalassotalea sp.
CCATGGCTTTATTGTCACCAGGGTCTTTTGAATGTTTAAACTGTACTGGCAACAGATTAACATAGCCTTCTTTGGCCAGATCAAAGCAATGATTCTGGGGGCAGCGCAACGTTTGCTGCGCAAGTGTTAATTGCTGTTGGCAAATAGGACAGCGGTATTGGGGAAGCATAGACATAGTGTTTTATCAGTCAAACGAGGGCACAAGTCCCTCATTTATCGTTATTGGTGATTAGTTAAAGGTAGACCAAATTGGCGCGTGATCAGAGGGCTTGTCGATGCCGCGTAATTCATAATCGATATCTGATTCAATACATTTAGCGGCTAATTGCTTGGTCGCTAAAATCACGTCAATTCGCAGACCACGGTTATCATCAAAACCTTTAGAGCGATAATCAAACCAAGAATAACGCTGTTCACGCTCCGGATGAAGTTCTCTAAAGGTATCTTTAAAGCCCCAATTCATCAGTGTGGCTAACCATTCACGTTCTTCCGGTTGGAAACTACATTTGCCTGTTTTTAACCAACGTTTGCGGTTTACTTCACCAATACCAATATCTAGATCAATAGGGGAGATATTGATATCACCCATGACAATAATTTGCTCGTCAGGGCTATGGTATTCATTAAGGTAAGCCATCAAGTCTTTATAGAATTGACGCTTATAGGGATATTTAGTTTCATGGGCAATATTATCGCCTTGTGGAAAATAGCCGTTTAATACTGTCACTTTTTCACCTGCGTCATTAGTGGTTTGCACCATGATCATCCGTTTTTGAGCGTCTTCGTCATCGCTTGGAAAGCCTTTCGTGACAACATCAGCGGGTTTTTTACATAACATAGCCACACCGTAGTGCGCTTTTTGACCGTGAAAATAAACGTGATAGCCCATGGCTTCAACGTCAGCCAATGGGAAAGCTTCATCGTGTACTTTGATTTCTTGCAAGCCGATAATATCGGGTTGATGTTTGTCGATAAGTGCTTGGAGTTGGTGTAAACGAGCACGCAGTCCATTGATATTAAATGAGATGATTTTCATAACCTTGTATTTCTCCAAGTAATGCTAGCGTTTAATCTGATTGTTATTCTAGTTTGTTAGGCCGTTAACCTTGTGCATGATTATATGGGAATATAGGACGTAATTGTATCTAAAGTTCTATTTGAGCTATGGCGTTTGTCGGCGATAATTTGAGGTTAACTAGCTATCTTAGCGATTATTAGCTTAGTCATGTCTTTGGTCTTAGTGATTAGCAAGGGAGTTTAATTGATTTAGATTCGCCTATTGCTATAGTTATTTTAAGGTTTTTATCGATATTACAGGACGCTTCAATCAACTATGAACCCTCTGTCAAAAGTATTTTTACACTTTTTGAGTTGTGCGTTGTTTTTATCGTTAATCACTTTCGTATCTTTAGTTAGTGCCAGTTCAGTCAAAATATTTACCATAGGGGTGGAAGACTATGAGAACTGGTTACCATACTCCTCATACAAAAATGGCGTTTACTTTGGGCTAGGTAAGGATATTTTAGATGCATTTGCAAAAGAGCAAGGATATGTTTTTCAATATCAAGTTCTTCCGCTTAAAAGACGAGATAAACTTTTTACCTCTGGTCAGTTAGATTTTATCTTTCCAGATCATCCGCTATGGGTGGCAGATCTAAAACAAGATAAGCAGGTTCATTATGCAGCTATGCTAGAGTTTATCGATGGTACTGTAGTGTTGCGCAATAATGTCGGAAAAGGTGTAGAAAACATCAAAGTATTAGGTTTGCCATTAGGTTTTACTCCTGCAC
>JBNKXM010000518.1:0-1789 GCA_050300315.1 Thalassotalea sp.
AGCTACTGCTAGCTCATATTTTGCTAAACGTGATTTGATGGCAATCATACGTTTTCTGGCATCTGCGGCATATTTACTTTCTGGGTAGTCGGTAATAATGGTTTTTAAATCGTTAAACGCATCGCGTGACGCTGTAGGATCACGATCTGAACGGTCAATACCGGCTAAATCTTGAAACAAGTTCTCTTCGGTCGATAAGTTCATTAATGTGCGCATATAATAAACATAATCAACATTAGCATTGTTTGGATTTAAACGTAAAAACCTGTCGGCTAATGCTATACCTTGTGCAGTATCACTACTTTTATAATAACTATAAATTAAGTCTAATTGCACTTGATGTGAGATAGGGCCAAATGGGTAGCGAGAGTCTATCGCTGAAAGAATTTGGATCGCTTTTTTGTATAAAGCATTATCTAATGCTTCACGTGCATCGACAAATAATGCTTGTGCCGACTTGTCTGGTACCTTATCTACTTCGGTATCGTCAGATGACGAACAACCTACAACAGAAAGAAGAAGTGCTAAAAATAATGTTTTAAATGTCAGTTTGTCCATAGACTTGGGTATCACTACGTTATAATCGTTAAAATAAATTGTTTACTCGTTTTATTTACTTAATGTAATTGAGTGTTCAAACAGGTAAAATAAACACAGGCATTCTAACCTAGCAAACTAACCTTGCACAGTGCTAATTAATAGAGAATTTAATGGCTGAAATTATTCAACACAAAGAAATAGTCCCAGAATCCTGTTTAGGTAAGCGATTCGACCAGACGTTAGCGGAAATGTTCCCCGAATATTCTCGTTCTCGTTTAAAAGAATGGATCTTAGCAGGTCATGTATCAGTTAATGGCGATATATTAACCAAAGCACGAGAAAAAATGTTCGGTGGTGAGTCGATCATTATCGAAACTGAGGTGGAAGCAGAAGAGCGCTTTGAAGCTCAAGATATCTCACTTGATATAGTTTATGAAGATGATGATATCTTAGTGATTAATAAACCTGCGGGGCTAGTTGTTCATCCTGGTGCGGGTAATCCTGATGGTACAGTGTTAAATGCGCTCTTACATCATTGTCCTGATATTGCGGTGGTACCAAGAGCTGGCATAGTTCATCGTTTAGATAAAGACACAACGGGTTTAATGGTGGTGGCAAAAACAATTGCTGCACAAACGAATTTGGTTGAATCGTTACAAGCAAGAGAAATTACTCGTGAATATGAAGCGATTGCCAATGGAATAATGACGGCTGGCGGTGTAGTTGATGAGCCAATTGGGCGTCATTCTAGTAAACGTACTCATATGGCAGTAACAATGTCGGGCCGTCCTTCGGTTACTCATTATCGCGTAATGGAAAAATTTAGATTACATACGCGCTTGCGCTTGCGTTTGGAAACAGGCCGTACCCATCAAATTCGTGTCCATATGGCGCACATCACACATCCTTTGGTTGGTGACCCTGTATATGGTGGTCGTCCTCGTCCACCTAAAAATGCGACGCCAGAATTACGCGAAGTATTGAAAAACTTTAAGCGTCAGGCGTTACATGCCGCAATGTTATCGTTGTTCCATCCGATCACCGGCGAGCAGATGACATGGCATGCAGAAATTCCAGAAGATATGGTTAACTTAACCAATACGCTTAGGGAAGATACAAAAATCAATGGTCAAGACACCTATTAACAACGCTTTTGAACCCGTGAATTTGCCTGTCGAGAATGTGCAGGCAATTCAAACCACACGTTTATCTCCTGATAATAGTCAAAAAAGTGAACGTCCTTTTGATG
>JBNKXM010000519.1:0-1773 GCA_050300315.1 Thalassotalea sp.
ACGCTTCGGGCTGCCAACACCAGTTTTCTAAAAACTGACTAGGAAGTTCGACAGCATCCCATGGCACACCATTAATACCCGAAACACCGCTGGCGTTAATTTGGGTAAGCATGTGATGCAGACCATGGCCAAATTCATGGAATAAGGTCACGACTTCATCATGGGTAAACAGCGCAGGTTTGTCACCAACGGGGCCGTTAAAGTTGCATACCAGATAGGCAACAGGATATTGAATATCACCGTTTGCTAATTGACGACGACCAACACAATCATCCATCCATGCGCCACCGCGTTTTTTCGCGCGAGCATAAAGATCGAGGTAAAAACTGCCTCTTAACGCCCCATGTTGGTCAAAGATATCGAAAAACTTAACGTCTTTATGCCATACATCAACACCTGAGCGTTCCTTTATGGTGATATCAAAGAGCCTATTGACCACTTCAAATAAACCAGAAACTACTTTTTGCTCTGGAAAATACGGTCTTAGTTCTTCATCTGAGATCGCATAGCGTTGTTGTTTAAGCTTTTCGCTATAGTAAGGTAAGTCCCATGGCTCAATGGTTTCGTGCTGATATTCTTGTTTAGCAAACTCAGTCACTTCTGCAAGATCGTCTTGCCCTTGTTGCTTAGATTTACTGGCCAACTCCTGCAAAAAGGTTAACACTTGCTGTGGAGAATCGGCCATTTTTGTTGCCAGTGATTTTTCCGCAAAATTCGAAAAACCAAGTAAATTAGCGAGTTCGTGACGCAGTGCTAATATTTCATTCATGATCTCACTATTGTCAAACTCTTTGGCATTAGGGCCTTGATCTGACGCGCGAGTAACATATGCGCGATATAACTGTTCTCTTAGCGCTCGGTTGTCACAATACATCATCATGGGTAAATAACTTGGAATGTCTAAGGTAAATAACCAGCCTTTTTTATCTTGACTATTAGCGAGTTCGGCGGCCGCTTCTTTGGCAGAATCTGGCAAGCCTGCTAATTCGGTTTCGTCAGTAATGGTAACGCTATAGGCATGCGTTGCATCGAGTACGTTGTTACCAAAACTTGAGCCGAGTTCAGACAAGCGAGTGACAATTTCACCATAACGTTTTTTGTCACTTGGAGGGAGCGCAATACCCGATAATTTAAAGTCTCGTAACGCATTAGTGATCACTTTTTGTTGGGCAGTATCAAGCGCGTTAAACTGCAAACTATTTGCTAATTGCTGATACGCTTCAAACAAGGCTTGGTGTTGGCCGACAAAAGTACCGTACTCTGATAACAGCGGCAGGCAAGATTCATATGCCAGACGCAGTTCATCGCTATTGACTACCGAATTCATGTGAGAGACAGGAGACCATAATTTCGATAATTGGTCGTCAACATCGTTAATTGGCTCGATCAAATTGTCCCAAGTATATTCTTGATTGCTATCAAGCACAGTTGCAATAGTTTGTTTACAACGTTCGATCGCCTGTTCTACCGCCGGCTTTACGTGCTCAGGTTTGATTTTAGAAAAATGTGGTAGTTCAGACGTAGATAATAATGGATTACTCATATGCATGACTTAGCTATTCGACTCAGATTTATTAGATGTAAGTTCGATTGCATGATTATTCAAGGTATCAGCGACAAATAAGCTAAAAACGAAATGTTAATTTTATGTAAATACTTGGTTTTTCGAAGGAATTTGAGATAAATCATTTAGTAACGAAAATAATTATTCTATAATCAGGTAGATGCTGTTAGGGGTAATTCATGTCGAAAATAATTAAATTAGTTATTTTG
>JBNKXM010000520.1:0-1774 GCA_050300315.1 Thalassotalea sp.
TTTGAATAGTCCGCCCGATGATGGGTGCAATTCGACTAAATTCAAAAAAGCCGCTACGCACATAACTCCCCGAAAGTGTTTTACCACTTTGTCCAACCGACAAACGCACGGAATTATTGTCATAAATGCCAAATTCTGCGAAACCAGACAATTCATCTTTGACATGAAAATATTCATAAGCTGAAATCAAATTAGCATCGCCATCAAACACTATACCGACTGATTTTGCAGTCTCTCCTTCGGGCAAAGGTAGTGGTTTATAGATAGCTGAGTAGAGAAATGAAAAGGTAAACAAACTAATTGATAAACCACCAATCAGTACACTTAAGGTCATTGCGGTAAATTTGGGTGCTTTAAACAACAATCGCAACGCATATTTAATATCAATCCAAATAGCCATAGTATTTATCCCATTGCTAATTCAGCGGTTTGCCCAACAAACGATTGCTTTACGCTATTCAATTGATCTTTAATTAACCGACCATCAAACATTTCTAAACAACGACTCGCGCGTTTGGCAGAAGCGGGATCATGGGTGACCATGCAAATGGTTGAACCTTCACTATGCAATTGCTCAAACAATTTCAGCACAGATTCAGCATTTTTAGAGTCCAAATTACCTGTCGGTTCATCGGCTAAAATAATTTTAGGATCATTAACTAGTGCACGAGCGACAGCGACACGCTGCTGCTGACCACCTGAGAGTTGCGACGGATAATGTTTTTTCCGGTGGCTCATTTCTACTTTTTCTAGTACCTGATTAACCTTGTGTTCAATTTCTGCTTTGCTTATCCCTGATTGATAAGTCAGAGGCAACATGACATTTTCAACCACAGTTAAATCAGAAATTAGATTAAACGATTGAAAAACAAATCCTATTTCTTTACTTCTAATGCTCGCTCGTTGATCTCTCGTTAAGTGAGAAACATCTTTACCCGCCAAAAAATATTGACCTTGGCTCGGAGTGTCTAACAAACCTAGCAGAGACAACAGCGTTGATTTCCCGCAGCCTGACTGACCACTAAGCGATAAATATTCGCCTTGGTTGATCACTAAATTTATATTGCTTAAAGCGCGAGTTTCTATTTCTTCGGTAAGAAAACTTTTTGCTACATTAGTTAAGCTGATCAATGCGCTCATCTTACTATTCTCCATTTATGCTGTTGTTTTCTGTTATTAATTTATCATTACTTCTTGGTGCTCTTGCCAGTTTGAGGTGTCTGAGATAATGATCTCATCACCTACGGCGAGCCCAGAAACGATTTGAATTTTATTGACTGAGCTTTGCCCTAACGCCACTAAGGTTTTACTGGCAAAACGTTGATCTGAGCTGAGCTTAAACAGCCCCACTTTACTGTCGCTTGGCGCATACCTTGGACGTTTAACATACAAGGCATTTTCTATGTGACTCGTTTCAATCAAGCCATCAACGGTTAATTCAGGGCGGGTTTCATTAGGCAGCTCAGCGGCCAATTTCACATCGACTTGCACCATACCCGCTTGCACTGCGGGGTCGATACGCATTACTTCACCGATGATTTCACTGGTGCGGGTATCAATAGTGACGCGCTGACCAAGCACTATGTCACGCACCCGCACTTCTTCAACTTGTAATTCGGCAAATAATTCACGTTGATCGGCAATTAGCGCAACACTATCGCCGATCTGTGCTCGTTCCCCTAGCTCCAAAGAGACCTGTTGAACAACACCTGAGGTTGAAGCGCGCACCGTTAGTGATTCAACTTGCTCTTTAACGCGCTGATAATTGTTTTCA
>JBNKXM010000521.1:0-1770 GCA_050300315.1 Thalassotalea sp.
AAACCTAGGAGAAGAACGCATGTCACAATTTACCAATGTTACCGTTGATAGAGCGGCTAATGTCTATTTTGATGGTCAAGTGACCAGCCGGAAGCTAACGTTTGCCGATGGCACGGTGAAAACACTCGGTATTATGATGCCCGGTGAATATAAATTTGGCACTGAAGCGGCTGAATTGATGGAAATCACCGCGGGGCACGTGGAAGTGTTATTGCCAGAGAGCCAAGATTGGCAAGTAATAACCAGCGGACAATCTTTTAATGTTCCAGCTAATGCCAGTTTCGCTATCAAAGTATTAACGATAACGGACTACTGTTGCTCTTATCTGAGCTAACGTGCAAGGCGTATCTGCTTTACTTGATTGACTTATCGTCTAAGATTTCTTCTAGCCATACAGCGATGTTATTGGCTAGAAACGCTTTACTATTGAGCAGCGAATGCCCTTGGCGTATCCCTTTAAATAGCTGAAATACTGAACGACTTTCACCATTCCATTCAAATAGCTCTTTAGTCGTTTGATAGGTATCGGTATGGTGCGCAGATGCGACAAAATAAATAGGAATGTCGATCAGGTTTTTATAATGCTCTTTTTCCATATAGTTTAATATTGGCGTGATCATGACAAAACTTTTGATCCGAATCGTTTCCGCTAAATAAATAGCTTGAGCCGCTGAACAACCAGCACTGACTACCGCAACATCTTGTTGATTACTGATACGCGAGCGCAGATATTTATAAGCCGCTAAAACATCGCTTTTCCAATATGAGCTTAAACGGGCAACTTCGGTTTGATAGCTGTTAATATCTTTCGAGTTGCGTTTTATATCGTTGTGAGAAAACTGCTCGGAAACACTATCACCGTAACCTCGAAGATCTAGTGCTAAAGCATGTAGGCCATGACCAGAAAGTAATTTTGCTAATTTGGTATAGCTATCACTAGTGTTGTCGCAGCCATGTAGCAGTAGCACGCCAGCGTGATCTTCTGTGCCTGAGTAATACTTGCCAGCAAGCATAAACCCTTGATCTGTTATGAATTTGACTTGATTAACGTCAACCGTTTTTACCTCCTGACTATTCTCAGTGCTTTGTTGCTCTTGGCTATGGCTTAATGGCACAGCAAATACAACGATTAGTGATAAAGCACGGCAAAGCGCAGGTATATATTTTTGATAAGGTATCAATTTCAAGACTTTTTCCTAAGATTTTCAAGGCATAATCAAAAAACTCTTTCCTTAGATTAGCGCAAACCATCGTTAACAGCTAGCAACAATTAGTATTGTTCGAGGGAAATTAACTGTAAAACAGTGCTTTTTAGTCGTGATTTATCATCAATACTTTATCGATTATCCTGCATTCAAGTATACTAACGCGATAATTTCATCATTTTGATATCGCGTGCATTACCAATTAGCCTTATTGCTTTATAGAGTTTCATTATTATTACTACTCCCAGTTGTTCTGCTGTTATTAGTGATCCGCTCGTTTAATCATCCTGCTTATCGACAGCGTTTACTTGAGCGATTAGGCGTGGTTTCCAACGCATTGAAACCTCATGGCATTATTATTCATGCTGCCAGTGTTGGCGAAGTGATTGCACTAAAAGCTTATATCGAGCAGCTATTAGCGAGCGAGCCCGAACGTATCATCACAATTACCACATTTACCCCTACAGGCTCTGAGCAAGTCAGTAAATTGTTTGCAGGGCGTGTACAACATTGTTATTTGCCATTAGATATTTGGCCTTGCACTTGGTTATTTTTATCTTCATTA
>JBNKXM010000522.1:0-1760 GCA_050300315.1 Thalassotalea sp.
CCGCTAAAAACATAGGAGGCTCAGAAGAACTCTGATAAAAAAATGGCACTGCTAAAGAATGGGCTAACCTTTCGCACAAAACAGCGAATGATTCATTTCAAAAGACAATGAAAAAATAGCTAAGTGACTAAAATTTAATACAAATAGATTTTTATCGATCGGTACTAAGTCTAGTAAAAAAACGTAATATAACAAACTTTTAACAGAGTTTGCTCGTAAAATTTCGCCCAAAAAGAGATTAGACCAGTATTTTGCTGCTAAATTCGTCGAAAACACTATAATATGCGATTAATATAATTAATTTAAGATAAAACATTATTATCAATTCCATTAAACAAATATTTATGTGATGATGATGTTATTCGCAAGTTTTATCGGTATTTTAAGAAAGATGACAGCAAAGTTTAATGTTTTAGTGCTAAATGGCCCAAACTTAAATATGTTAGGCAAACGAGAGCCTGCTATTTACGGTTCATCTTCATTACAAGAAATTGTTGATGAGCTTACCCTGTGTGCCGAAAAAAACGAGATTAAGCTTACGCATTTACAATCAAATGCCGAACATCAATTAATTGATCGCATTCATCAATCATTTGAAGTGATCGATTTTATCATTATTAACCCAGCAGCATTGACGCATACCAGCATTGCGCTGCGTGATGCACTACTGTCGGTAAACATTCCATTTATCGAAGTGCATCTATCCAACATACATGCCCGCGAAGCATTTCGTCACCATTCTTATTTATCAGATAAAGCCCAAGGGGTGATCTGTGGATTAGGTACGGATTGCTATCGTTTTGCATTAGAAGCAGCCCATAAATGGCTAACAAACAACGCATCGTAATTGAACATTGAAATTCAATTACATTTAAAAATTAAATAGGTAATTAAAGGTAACCTCATGGATATTCGTAAAATTAAAAAACTTATCGAACTAGTAGAAGAATCAGGCATTAATGAATTAGAAATATCTGAAGGTGAAGAATCAGTTCGCATCAGCCGTGGTGGTCCAGTTGTCGCTGCTGCGCCTATTGCCGCACCAGTTGCTGCGCCTGTTGCCGCACCAGCTGCTGCTCCAGTAGAGTCTGCTCCTGCTGCGATCACAGGTCACATTGTTCGTTCGCCTATGGTAGGTACATTCTATTCAGCTGCTTCACCTGATGCTCCTGCTTTCGTTGAAGTTGGGCAACATGTCAATGCTGGCGATACATTGTGTATTTTAGAAGCAATGAAAATGATGAACCAAATTGAAGCGGATAAATCAGGTGTAATCAAAGAAATTCTAGCTAGCAACGAAGACGCTATTGAATTTGATCAACCGCTATTCGTTATTGAATAAGCCCAACCAGTAAGGGTAATTTCATGTTAGAAAAAGTCGTTATCGCCAACCGAGGCGAAATCGCGTTGAGAATTCTTCGCGCATGTAAAGAATTAGGCATCAAGACGGTCGCAGTTCATTCAACTGCCGATCGTAATTTGAAGCATGTTTTATTAGCAGATGAAACCATCTGTATTGGTAAAGCGCCAGCTACAGAAAGTTATTTAGATATTCCGCGCATTATCACAGCAGCAGAAGTAACAAACGCCACGGCAATTCATCCTGGCTATGGTTTCCTTGCTGAAAATGCAGATTTTGCTGAACAGGTTGAACAATCAGGTTTCACTTTTATTGGACCAAAAGCAGAAAGTATTCGCTTAATGGGTGATAAAGTGTCAGCAATCAAAGCAATGAAAGCTGCTGGCGTACCATGTGTTCC
>JBNKXM010000523.1:0-1758 GCA_050300315.1 Thalassotalea sp.
ATCTTAGTTACTGATCAAGGTCATGAAAATTTAACGGTAAATGCGCCAAAATCTGTTGATGAAATTGAAGCGTTAATGAGCAAACGTAACGCATAGTTTGCGTGATGATTGCCTTAGTAACGTTTTTAGTTAAGTTTTTAGTAACGGTAAAATAAGAAAAAGAGCATTCAGTGAACAACAAGCAATCATTTGACATTGTTATTGCAGGTGGCGGATTATCCGGTGTACTTTCCGCGTTAAGTTTGGCCGAGCTTAAAAAACATGATGGTTGCCAGCTATCGATTGCAATTATTGAAGCAAATCCTATTCATCAGCAGCCAATATTAACCTTTGATTCTCGTGTCTTGGCGCTGTCACACGGTAGCGCCAGTTATCTCAATGATCTACAAGTTTGGCCGTCGCTGGAAGATGTTGCGGCGCCAATTATAGATATTCATATTTCAGATCGTTATCATTATGGTAAAGCGCGGGTGTCGGCGAAAGATCATCAAGTATCAGCACTTGGTTACGTCGTCGAAATGTCATTACTTGGTCAAGCATTGTTAGCGCGCCTTAAACAGTATGCGAACATTACTTGGTATTGTCCTCAATCGATAAGCAGCATTGTTTGGCATAATGACGCTGTCGACATTCGTTTAACGTCTGATGAATTACTTGAGGCTAAACTATTATTGGCCTGTGATGGTGCGCAATCGAGTTGTCGGCAATTTGCCAATATTGCATCAACCAGCAAATCCTACGGGCAATCGGCGTTAATCGCCAATGTCAGTATGGCTAAAGGGCATAAGCATATCGCGTATGAGCGTTTTACCGACAGTGGGCCAATCGCCATGTTGCCACTGAATGATGGCGACAGCGATAGCCATAAATGCTCGTTGGTGTGGACATTAACGCCAGAAAAAGCTGAGTACATGCAAACAATCGATGAACAGGCATTTAAGCTGGCACTAACCGAAGCATTTGGCACTTGGCTAGGTGGCGTTGAAAAGGTTGGTGATCGTTTTGTTTACCCATTGCATTTAGTGCAGGCCAATGAACAGGTTTATCACCGCATGGTATTAGTAGGGAATGCTTCGCATACTATTCATCCCATCGCCGGACAAGGATTTAATCTTGGCTTGCGCGACGTTGTGCAATTAAGCGAAACCATTAAGCGATTATTAGCACAGCAACAAGATATTGGGTTATTTTCAGCGCTAACAGATTATGCGGTTCAACGTAAACAAGATCATCAGCAAATTATTACTTTAACCGACTCATTAGTTACGCTATTTTCAAATGATCTCGCGCCGTTAATTGTCGGGCGAAACATAGGCTTAAAGGTGTTGAATTATTTCACGCCGTTAAAGCAAGCGTTTGTTAATAAGACCATGGGCTATTAATCGTTTTTGTAGGTTGTTACGAGCAACGCGAGGTGCAACAGGGATAACGTTATATCATGTTGTCACGCTTCACAGTGTTCAGGGCGACCTACATTGATTGAATTAAAATTTGGGGCGTGTGTGCTGAGTTTGGGATGAGTGATATCAAATGTAGGTCGATGCTTGCTTCGACATTGCTGTGTAACAAATATGTTGTCGTGCTCGCATTGTGCGTGACATTAAATAGATAAAAAATAATTGAGAATTGCATGCAAAAGTATGACGTATTAATTGTTGGTGGTGGCATGGTTGGCTTAACAACTGCCTTGGCTATTCGTCAACAAAGCCCACTAACCGTAGCGATTGTTGATAATCAGCCATTAGTTGAGATCACCGA
>JBNKXM010000524.1:0-1757 GCA_050300315.1 Thalassotalea sp.
TATCACTGTGACGCTCATTGTCTAAGATTTGGACTTCTATCGCATGAGAATAGATCTGCGCGCCAGTTTCGTCAGCTAACAAAAATATACCGCTATTACCCGCCGTTGATATTTTCCAATCTAAGATTAAATCGAAATTTTGATAGCTTTTTCTCGTTAAGATATCACCACCGCCACCAGCGGTAAGTACCATGGCACCATCTTTAACTTGCCATTTTTTATTCAAATGATCTTGCTTAAAGTTACGCCATTGTGAGATATCTTTACCGTTAAACAGTAACTGCCAGCCGTCCGCTTGCTCTTGCTCAGTTAGCCTATTGTCTTGATAACCATAGGCATTGCTTGCGATTACTGTGAACAGGCTAACCGTCATTAATTTTATTGTTTTTTTCATAAGCTTCACTTGTTGTAAATTGCGTTGATTTAAAGGGCGGTTAGTATCTTATCTAGGCCTTTTTTAGATGCATTAACCGCTTGCAAAGGCGTTAAACCGTTAGGATACTCTTCTTGTTCAACAACCAGCCAACGTGTGCCGCCAACTGCGATATTGGTTTGAGTCAAGGTTAACCAGTCAATGGTATCTTGACCTATGATTGGCAATTTACCTTGGGTGCCTTCTGGTAATCGCACTTTGTAGTGAGTCGTTAATGTTCTACCTGGATAACGTTTAACATATTCAATAGGATCTTTACCGGCATAAGTTGTCCAACCAACATCTTGCTGTAAAATCACCTCAGGTGAAGTATGCGTGGCTAAATAATCCCAATAGGTCGACTCGCCAAAGCGTTCAAATTCATGATCATGATTATGAAAACCTGTTCGCATACCATATGGCGCGAGTTGCTGAGCCAGTTTATTGAGTAACGCAACCACTTCTTTAACTCCTTGTGGATGCCAAGCCCGCTCATCCCAGCCAACAATCAACATATCAACGCCTAAGGTTTGATAAAAGGCGACGGTTTGCGCGAAGTTTTTCTCATTAAGCTGTTCAAAAGAAACATGCGCGCCGCTGCCTTGCAAACCAAGGTCATCAAGCACTGTCTTAATACCAGCTGCATTACCTGAGAATTCACCAAATTCATTTGCAAATTCAACACCATCAAAGCCCATGTCAGCAAGCTGTGTCAATGTTCCTTTAAAATCCGCTTTAACATTTTCTTTTACTGACCACAGCTGAACACTTAATTTAGGCATAGCGTTTTCCATTGGTTGTGTTGCCAAACAGCTCATCGAAACGCTGATCAGGATCACTATTAGTGAGGTTAGTCTTTTCATCTATTTTCTCTTTATCATTAGGTTATATTCTTTTAGCGCGTAGTTCTTTTGCTGCGTAATCAACGGCTCTTGCGGTTAATGCCATAAAGGTTAATGACGGATTAACCACTGCCGATGAACAAAAACTGGCGCCATCAGTAACAAATAAATTAGGCACATCATGAGTTTGATTAAAACCATTTAAAACAGACTCTTTTGGATCACGCCCCATACGTGCTGTGCCAACTTCATGAATCGCAAGCCCAGGCGCATTCTTATCTATCGAGGTGTAACTCTTAACATCTTTTACCCCCGCCTTAATCAACATATCTTTTGCTGTTTGTTCGGCGTCTTGCATCATTAAAATTTCATTATCTGACCATCTACATTCGATATGTAACTGAGGAATACCCCATTTATCTTTGTTAGTCAGGTGCAAGCTAACGTGATTTTCAAAGCGCGGCAGCATCTCACCTTGGACATGTAAGCCAAAATACCAATCA
>JBNKXM010000525.1:0-1745 GCA_050300315.1 Thalassotalea sp.
TCAGCGGTAAAAATATACCTAATGAACGATAAAGGTTGGCGCTGGTTTTATGCACTACCATCTCGGTAAATTGTACGACCACGGCAATCACTAAAATAAAGGTCATGGTGGTTAAATACTCTAAGCCCAACGGGCTTAACAAGTAGGTTTGTACAAGGTAGCTTAATAATGACGCTAATGTCATAACAAATGTGGTGGCGTATGACATGCCAATAGCCGTTTCAACTTTGGATGAAACGCCCATAAACGGACACAAACCGAGAAACTTCACTAAGACAAAGTTATTTACTAGTACTGTTCCCACTAATAATAATAGGTAGTCAGTCATGCTAAATTAATGATAATGAATAAATTAGTACTATTATCCGACTTTCTTGGTCAGATCACAACTGCTCTGTAAAATTAGTTTTGTTGCATATGCAATAATAATGCAATAGCGCTTACTAAGATGTATTCAATATTTTACGGACATTTAGTAGGGGTTTGGTAAATATCAGGTCGCCATATTTCCATATAGCCACTTGGTTTGTTTAGCTCTGTGAATCCATATTGTTGATACAATTGATGAGCATCCGCTGTCACTAAGACCATTCGTCTTAATGCCTGTAGATTTGGGTGTTCGATGATGACGCTCATTAACTGCTTACTTAAGCCTAAGCCACGATGGGAAGATAAAATAAACACGTCGGCTAAATAAGCAAACGTAGCGTGATCAGTGATCATTCGGGCAAAGCCAACTTGTTGATGAGTATCTCGTTGATAAACCCCAAAACACAGCGAGTTGTCTATCGCTGTGCTTAACCTTGCTAAAGGAATATCTTTTGCCCAATAACTTTGCGATAAGAATTGGTGAATGACTGAAAGATCAAGTAAGGCTTTATCATCACTGACAAAATAATGTTTTTCCATGACCTGAACCGCTAGATATTCTCTGGTTTACCTATGTAGAAGCCTTGGCAGCCATCGATAAACAGTTTTTCGAGTGTAAATTTCTCTTCCTGACTTTCAACACTTTCAGCAAGCACAGTGATACTAAGTCGATGGGCTAAATCCACCATGAGACGAAGAAAATACTGATTGTTTTTGTCTTCATCAATATCGCGAGTATAGGTGCTGTCCATTTTAATAAAGTCAGGTTTTAGATCTCTAAAGAATTTAAATGAGGTTAAACCTACGCCAAAGCGTTCTACTGTAATACGGGCGCCTGTGCGATGTACCATATCAATAAAGCGTTTGCTGGTTTTAATATTTTGCTGTAAACCAAATTCGGTGATTTCAAATATTAAATCGCTGGCGATAGTCGGATCTTTTAATAATCGACGTTCTAGCCAGATCAAAAATTGCTCATCATGGATGCTTCTGGCGCTGACATTGATACCAAAATGTTGATCTTGCAAATTCTTTCGAGCAATTTCAGTCATGGTTTTTTCAATGATCATCTTGTCAACGGCAACGATTTTATCCAGCTTTTCAGCCATAGCGATAAACGAAGCTGTCGGTAACATCTCATTATTAGAATTGAGAAAGCGTGCTAAGACTTCACTATAAACTTTTGCATTGCGACTCGTTGGTTTGATGTGTTGGATCAATAGCTTGAGTCGTTGATTCTCAATGACGTTATCTATTTCTTGTCGCCAATTTTGATTACCGTAACTGGCACTTGAACTTTCTAAAATGCTGGTATCTGTTTGCGCATACCAAGCATTAATTTTTTTAGTTTGCGCCACGCTAATACCAGTATCTGC
>JBNKXM010000526.1:0-1727 GCA_050300315.1 Thalassotalea sp.
GTAGCCAACGACCGACATTTAATGAAGTCCATAGACCTGTGAGCCGACGCCGGTGGACCTGGTCCACGGTGCCATGGACATATTCTATAGAATTGTTTTTAGGAAAATAAATCTGTAAATCCAGAAAATCGCTGGAACATCGGAATTTTGCAAAAACACCCCTGAACTTTTCCAAAATTTTAGTCCCTGCAATTTTACATTTAGGTCCCTATTTAACTTGTTATAATTACAATTAGGTTGTTTTCTTAATTAATCTATTAATACTAATTACCTATTTAATCTATTAACTTCAAACCCTCATAACTTCTTAACCGTAACTCCGATTTAGGTGATTCTTGCGCTCACGTGTTCATAGCGATGAGTAGAATCTTTTGGTACTGTTTGATTGGAATTTAGGTACTATTTGGTGCATGGTTTATTTATTTGTTTGTAATTGCTTATTTCTAGTCGCTATCGTTAGGCACCAACGACTTTGGGAATCTTCAAGAACTTGACTTCCAAGACTTTGAGCAGCAGCCAGTGGGAGAGCAAGGCAAGTGACCCTTGACCATTTTGTTCCAATATGCTTTCTCTCTCTAGTATACACTAGTCGCATGCATTAATTTATTACCTAAGCCTTCACCTTTTGATGCGCCAGCGACAAGACCTGCAATATCAACAAATTCCATGGTAGTGGGTAATACACGCTCAGGGTTGACAATAGCCGCTAATTTATCAAGACGAGGATCGGGAACCGGAACGACACCCGTATTTGGTTCTATTGTACAAAAAGGAAAGTTGGCAGCTTCAATGCCCGCTTTGGTTAATGCATTAAAAAGCGTTGATTTGCCTACATTGGGTAAACCAACAATGCCACATTTAAAACCCATAATGAATACCTATTTATTGTGCCTTAAAGGAATGCAAGCGATTTTGCGCTTTCTTTAAGTCATCTTTCATCCAAATTTCAAAACAACGACTGGCTTCGTCAATTGCTTGTTCAATCAATTGTTGTTCTTGCAAGGGTGCTTTACCAAGCACATGTCCCGTTACGCGATCTTTATGACCAGGATGATCTATGCCAATGCGTAACCGGTAAAAATCTTTGTTGTTTGCCATACGAGCGATAATATCTCGTAAGCCATTATGTCCGCCATGTCCGCCACCTTTTTTTATTTTACATACCCCAGGTAGCATATCTAACTCGTCATGAGCAACGAGTATATCGTCTACAGGAATTTTGAAGAAATTTGCGAGTGGAGCAACGGCTTGACCACTTCTATTCATAAAGGTAGTAGGGATCAGCAAATGAACTAAATGTTTGCCTATATATCCTTTACCGTATAAACCGGCATATTTTTTTTCTGGTTTTAGAGATATGTTATATCGAGAGGCTAATTCGTTGACGAACCAGACGCCAGCATTGTGACGTGTTTTTTCATATTCGGGGCCTGGATTACCCAGGCCCACAACTAGTTGAATAGTCATTTAAGGATGAATCCTTAATTACTCTTCAGTAGCTTCTTCTTCGCTTTCGCTACCTTTGCCTTTTGGAGCATTAGCAGTAACAACAGCTAGGTCGTGTGCTTCACCTTTCGCTAATTCGTCAGAAGAAACACCTTCTGGGAATTTAACATCTGATAAGTGATAAGTTTGACCAACTTCTAAATCAGCAAGATCAACTTCGATAAACTCAGGTAAGTTACCTGGTAAACAAGTTACTGCGATTTCAGCAACGTGATGAGCTA
>JBNKXM010000527.1:0-1726 GCA_050300315.1 Thalassotalea sp.
AGCAAGCACCAGTAAAGAAAAAGCTTTCTTATAAAGAAGCGAGGGAACTTGAAACGCTTCCTGAAGTGATTGATGAATTAGAAACCACTATTGCATCATTGCAAGAGCAAGTTAATGATGCTGGCTTTTTTAGCCAAGATGCACAAATAACCAAGAAAATATTGAACCAGCTTGAAGAAAGTGAGTCCAAGCTCGAAGTTGCTTATGCCAGATGGCAAGAGTTAGATGAAATTTAGCAAGAAGTGAGAGTAACGTAGTTAAATGAATAAATTTGTAAAATCGGTATTAACCCTAAGCATTAGCAGTGCGTTAACCTTATCTGCGGTTCAAGCTGCAACCTATAAAATTATCGATAAAGGTGCTGCTGAAACACTAAAATATACCTACTCTCAACAAGAGAATAATGTCGGCGAAATGGCGATCTCTGGTACGGATTTGTATAATTTTCCCGTGCAATTTCAATATCTAAAAGAAGCTGATTTTGATCAGATCGTTACTAACGCGAAAAATCAACATGAAAGCTTTCACGAATTAGAAGACATTGAAGACGAAGCGGCTCTGCGCGCTGGTAACCCGACTGCTAATGATTTGGTTTGGGCGGTTAAATATTTAAAAACAAAAAAAACTAGCCTGTATTATCAAAAAGTTGGCGATATCATCGCGATGACTAATGTTGGTGGTGAGTCGACCGAATTTACTGTGTTCGATCAAGTGTTAGAGGGAACGAACACTTATAGCCGTTCTACTGTTGATTTTATTAATGGTATTACTGATGATGGTTGGATTTACGGTAATGGTTCGGCGCCGTTCTTACCTGTGCCTTTTACCGAAAGTGATGGCGATGAAGTAACCTTATGGCTTAGTGAATTTACTATGCGAGGTTTTGTCTCACCAGATCGCGGGGAAACCATTATTCCAATTATGCCGCCAGAAGCACGTTACGGTGGTGAATCAGCAGTTTTTGATATCAATGATCATGGTATTGCCGTCGGCTATGCCAGTACTGAAATCAATCAAGATGCGGTTGATTTAATTGAAAATGAAGATGGTGGCTGTAAAGATCCCGATAACCTGAAAAACATTCCATTTGAAGCCTGTGTGCAGCGCATTGCTAATGGTATTTATAATACTGAGGCATTTAAATGGGTTATCGATCAAAACGGTGAAGTATCAACTGAACCACTAGGTTATTTAGTGACACCGCATCCAGACGATACTCGTCAAATCGTCAGTGTCGCTCAAGCAGTGAATAATCATGGCGTTGTGGTTGGTTTTTCAACTGGTTGGCGAGACGAAACAGAAACAGAGCCGAGTGAACGCGAACCTTCGAGTACTTATGCCGTTATTTTTAAAAATGGCGAAGTTATAGATTTTACCGAAGACCATGGTAAATACTTAGAATCTAGAGCATACGACATTAATGATGCTGGCATTGCGGTTGGCCACACTAAAACCATAAGCAATGGCAAATATCGAAATAAATTTTATTATGTCGATACCAATGCAGAAAAACCAACAATGACTTTGCCCGATGGATTTTTTACTGGTTCAGCTAGTACAGCAAGAGCTATAAATGAACATGGTTTCATTGTCGGTGAAGCAGAAGTTGAAACGCATAACGATAATTCGAATCCTCGTCGTACTCATGGTTTCTTATACGATATCAATACAGATAGTTTCACAGATCTTAATGACTTTTTGTCATGTGCTTCTGAATATACGGTAA
>JBNKXM010000528.1:0-1722 GCA_050300315.1 Thalassotalea sp.
AACAGTGTGGCCGTCTCGCTTCAACCACCCGGAAAGCGATTCGCGCATAATCAGTTCATCATCGACGATCAGTATACTGGCGTTGCTCATGGATACCTCCCCATACCGCCAAAGGCGGAAAAATTCTGCTAAAAATGAGTGAAATAGCCGCGAATAAATGTCAGGTATCGATTATCGATAATGGTACAGGGATCCGTGGTGAAGAGCTTGCATATATTTTTGATACGCGTTATCGGGCAAGTAATGCAACACTTGGCAAAGAGAAGCATACCGGTTTAGGTTTAGCGATCACTAAGAAACTACTCGAACTGTTAAAGGCTGATATTAAAGTAAAAAGTGAAATAGGGCTTGGCAGTGAGTTTTGGTTTTGTTTGCAAAAAGACGTGAGTTAATTACCAGAGAAAGGTCGAATTTTCACAATTCTTTTCATAGAATAGCGAAACAGCTAAGTTAATTTAAAAACAAAGGTCGGACAGTGAAAGTCAACGTTATATTATCAACAGCGATTGTTAGCGCATTAATCACCCTTGGTGGATGTGCGAAATCATCCATGGGAAGAAATCAAATTACCTTGTTTTCTAACAGTGAATTAAACCAAATGGGAATAGCCTCGTTTGAAGAGCTTAAGCAAAAAGAAAAGATCAGCCAAAATAAATCGACCAATGATTTTGTGCAATGTGTTGCTAAAGCCGTGACTAAACAAGTGCCTAAATCTGTTCACAATGGCGAGTGGGAGGTGGTTGTTTTTGATTCCGCACAAGTAAATGCCTTTGCGCTACCTGGCGGAAAAATTGGCGTATATACCGGCATATTAAAGGTGACTGAAAACCAAGATCAGTTGGCAGCAATTATTGGTCATGAAGTAGGGCATGTGATTGAACATCATTCAAATGAGCGTTTATCATCAAACCAATTAACTCAGTTAGGTGCCGCCGCAGGTAGTGCTATTTTAACGCAGCAGGGCGTTGAGAATAAAGAAGCATGGATGATGGCGGGGCTTGCCATCGCTCAATATGGATTTCTAATGCCTTATAGCCGAATGCATGAAAGTGAGGCGGATATTGTTGGCCAAAACCTGATGGCTAAGTCGGGCTTTAAACCTGATGCTGCGATTGCGCTGTGGCACAACATGGCAAAACAATCTAATGGTGCACCACCTGAGTTTTTGTCCACTCACCCATCAAATCAAACGCGGATCAAAGATTTGACCAAACACTTACCTCAATCACAGGCATTGTTTAATCAAAGCTATCGTCCTAATTGTCAAAAACCAAGCAAGCTATAAAGCGTTTGTAAATAGGTCTTAGCATGTGTCGACTTTATCTGCTTGATGATGGAGTCGACAAAACCATAGTCAATATCTTTGAGCTTTATCACAACTGAACCATTACCATAGTGCAGTGTTATAACAAATTTTCCTAGCTGATTAGAGGCTGTTATCTAGCCTAGTAACAGTAGGATATTAAAGGAGCGTTCGACCTTATGGATTTCTCTATTTTAGTTTTGTTCATACCCGCATGTTTTGCTTTAAACATGATCCCAGGGCAAAACAACTTACTTGCAATGGCAAATGCCCAACGCTACGGCTTTAAGTATGCTATTGCTGCAGGGATAGGAAGGATTGCGGCATTTATTGTTATGATTTTTCTAGCCGCTACAGGGTTAGCTGCGGTTTTATATGCATCTGAAACTATTTTCTTAACTATAAAGATTGTTGGTGCT
>JBNKXM010000529.1:0-1720 GCA_050300315.1 Thalassotalea sp.
ATCGACTTGGCTAAAGACATCAAACAGGCAAGCACGTTTTTCCTCTGAAATACCTATGCCAGTATCCGAAATGCTGCAGGTTAATTTCAACTTATTGGCATCTGACGCTGGTTCAAGCTTAGCGATAACCACCACTTCTCCATGTTCAGTAAACTTTATGGCATTACCAATGACATTGATCAAAATTTGCCGTATCCGACTGGGATCGGATTTAATCATCAAGTGTTCAACCTGAGTTAGATCAAGGATCACTTCAACGTCTTTTTTCTGCGCCAGCAATGCCATTGACTCAACGACTTCACCAAACAAACGATGAAGATTAAAATCGAGATATTCCAAAGTTAACTTACCCGCTTCTACTTTAGAAAAATCAAGAATGTCATTAATTAAAACGAGTAAGGAATCTGCACTTGATTTTGCTACTTGCAATCGATGTCGCTGCTCTTTAGTTAAAGAACTGTTGAGCACTAAGCCCAGCATGCCTAACACGCCATTCATCGGCGTTCTGATCTCATGACTCATATTAGCAAGAAATTGAGATTTCATTTCTGTGGCAATCTCTGCATTTTTCAGTGCTTGTAAACGCTGTTGATAAGCTTGGCTAATGCTACGGCTTAACAAAATAAGAAAACCGATCACCACTAACATTAACACTAACGCTGTGGTTGCCGTAATAAATGAGTCTTTTTGTTTATCCTCTAAAACCCCGTTAACCACCTTAAATAGCTCGTCCTTTAACTGCGTTTCAATTTGAGTAATAATCGCTCTTTTTTCATTCAGCAGACTAACAACATGGGCTAAGTCGAACTCCCATAAATTATTTTCTAAATAATTAAGCGCAGTTGCTGCAGGGCTGTCATCAACTTTAGCCAGTTTATCTATGGTTGCGATGTCATAATGCCTTTGATGATAAATCGCAACATCAGATAAATTGTGATGATATTGTTCAATGACGCGATCAAATTCAATTAAATGCTGCAATGCAATTTGGTCATAATTGAGTAACAAGGTTAGTTCACTAATAACATCATTTACTTTTTCATATAAGGCTAAAAACGCTAACCTGTCGCTCTCGCGATTACGTAAAACAAAGTTTTTAAATCGATGAATAAAGCCGTTATAACCAATATAGACACTTAGCTTTGCCACTAACTGTTCTATGCGACGCTCGCTCATACTAAATTCAGCTGCGTTAACCTGTGTCATCACATCACTTGCCAGCAAAGGTTGAACACTTGCTTTGTCTGCATCCACTAACGTTGAGCTAAACATCTTAGAATAAACACTTGCCTGAGCTGTTTTAGTGCGGATTTTTTGTTTTAACGGCACAACATTCATTTTACTGACATCTTTGCGCGCCTGTACTAATGCTGCTGATAAGGTAGTTCGCGTAAAGTTATTGATGGTTTTCAATTTGATCAAGGTTAAAAAGTTGACATGTCGCTGTTGAATTTTCTTCTCTGTCACTTGTTCGGAAAAAGTATACAACCTTGACAAAAAGGCCTCGTTTGAACGAAAGAAAAATGCTACTAAGTCTTGCCATTGTACTTGGTTGCTATCAACCTGTTCCCTCATGCTAAAGAGGTTTTCTTTAAATTTATCAACAAATGAACGATCTAACTTTCCCGCTTGAACGCCTTTCTTCAACAAATAGTTGATCAGTATTGGCATTAAACGATCCACTTCTGCCCTTTTCGCTAATAAAGCCGTTCTATCTTTT
>JBNKXM010000530.1:0-1713 GCA_050300315.1 Thalassotalea sp.
TCAATAGACCAAGCGATATCGTGTGTTTAACGAAAATAACTTATAGCGTTGCATAACAATTCTTAATATTTTCATGGTTAGCTCCTTCTAGCGGAATAAGTGTTGATAAATAACTTGGACTATTTCTTAAAAATTTTATCAAAAGGGATGGATAATCGCTGACAACCGCTTGTTGAACCGAGCGGCGATGTTTTAATGCGTCGCGCCATTGCTGACATTTAGGTAAGTGCGCAAAAGTATTTAAGGTGATGAAGCGATCAAATACGTCAAAATAGCGAAAAATCGGTCCATATACGGCATCTATCAAGTGAAAAGTATCGCCGCTGAAAAAAGGGCTATCACTGAGCTCTTTTTCTATAAATGTAAATTTTTCCTGTAGTTGATTATGCAGTTGTTCAAACCTTATTTCATCCTTGGCGTTATATAATCCAGCGATAGTGTTTAATATTGCTGAGCCTAATTCAATCCATGCTCGATGATATGCTTTGTCAAAGTGATCGCTTGGGTGTAAGGAACCTGACGTTACATCATCGAGATATTCGCAAATAACCATAGACTCAAATATAGCTGTTTTATCATCTATCAATAACAGAGGAACCTTTCCCATAGGAGATATTTGTTGAAACCAATCGGGTTTATTTAGCAAATCTATATCGCTTCGGGTGTAGCTGATATTTTTTTCTTCTAATGTGATAATTGCGCGTTGAACATATGGACACAACGCATGACTGATAAGATGAAAATCTTGCGGTTTCATTGTGTAACTTCCTGTGTTTTTGAGTTTATCGTCTTTGATAAAAAATAATTACTGAGCGCATATTTTCCATCGCCCAAACCGAGTTGCACAATGGCAATGATGGTGAGTAATAATGGATATTCCCAGCCGCCGCCAGTGTTTGTAAACAGCCAGCCATTGGAAAAATGAACCCAGGTCGCGCCAAGTAAAATAGGAATAACTAGAGCGGAGAAAAAGCGACTATTAAATCCTACTAGCAGTGCTAAACCGGATATGACTTCAACGATGAAAACGATATAGGCGAGAGGCTCGGGTAAACCGATGGAACTGAAAAATTTTGCAGTGCCCTCCAAGGTAAATACCATCATTTTTAGGTAAAGGCTATGCGCTAGCAGTATAACGCCAAGGGTAATTCTTAAGATGAATGCACTGATCTTGGTATTGAGTAGTTGGTTCATTTATTTATCTCTGTTAATAAGTGTAGTCGTATTATCTTCTTTGCATTTGTGCTGGTAAATTGGCAATATTTGCAAATCAATAATGCATAAGTGCAATGTGTAAATATGAATTGGGATTTATTAAAGGTATTTTTGTCGATTGCCCGTCACGGCTCGTTATCGGGAGCAGCTAAGGAATTGGGCGTTAATCACTCTACTGTTTTTAGGCGTTTGAATGCGTTTGAGGAAGAAGTTGGTGGACGATTATTTGAACGTAATAATAACCGCTATGAGTTAACAACATTGGGTCATGAATTACTTGCGCTTGGACAAAACATCGAAAATTCTTTTGATGGCATCAGCCGTCACATAGTCGGTAAAGACTTTCAGCCTAAAGGCGTTGTAAAGATCACTGCTCCGAGCAATATTGCCTATCGTTACTTGCCTCGTTATATTCGACAGTTCAATGTGCATTATCCTGATATTCATATTGAACTATTAGTGAGTAATCAAGAGGTTAATATGTCTACTCGTCAAGCC
>JBNKXM010000531.1:0-1712 GCA_050300315.1 Thalassotalea sp.
AAATATATTCGCCGATATAAAAGCCAATAATTTCATCATTGAGTGTTAGATAATGACCAAAGTAACGGTCACCGATACAGCTTTTAAAGGTTTTTTCACTCCAAGGATGCGAGTGGCAGGCATTTTCAATCGCCATCAAAGAGGTGACATCATCTAGTGTGATTGGTGAAAATTGTAATGACATTTAATTGCTAACCGGTTGAATAGTTTGTAGTAATTGCCACAGCGCTTTTTTTAGTTCGGGCTTGGCCAATAAGTTTTCTATGCTAGGTGTTGTTAATACACCGTCTGTAAGGCTGATGGTATCTTCAATACTAAACTGCCAAGTCAAATCAGCTAGGCTGAGCTGAAATTTAGTTTGCTGGCTTAGCTGTTCAATGTTTGCATCAATCGCTAATAGCAGGTCGTGCACCAACTGATGAGTTAATAATTGCTTAACAGAAACGGCTGGCAGATCATGGTCAGCGTCAGTAATTGCAGCTTGTTCAGGCTCATTGTTCAGGCTTTTACGTTGCCATAGCTCGATGCCCATTGCGTTGAGGTAATTAAATTGTCGTTGGGTGACACTCATGGTAATGGTAACTAACCGAAATTATCTGCAGAACCTGCAGTATAAGTTGCCACACTGAGATTGTTAAGTGAATTATGTGCTTGTTTTAGATTTAGATGGTAGAAAGCTAGGGCGCTAGCCGTTAAATATTTTCAAATATCTCGGACGATTAAAAATTATTTATCGCGAATAAATAGTGGGTTTATATTTTAGAAAAATAACGAAATGAAATAAGGAAAAAATATGGCAGGGGTAGAGAGATTCGAACTCCCAACCGTCGGTTTTGGAGACCGCTGTTCTACCAATTGGAACTATACCCCTGCAACGGAGGAGAATTATACCCAAGCAATTCTAAAGGTAAAGCGTAAATGTACAATTCTTGGTTGTTCGCTTAAATAATCGACAAGTACTGTGATTGTTGACCATTATTTAGTGCAAAATATACCTGGTTAATACCGCTTTTTTGTTACCTTGCGGAGGCGCTGCTAATTATAGGCGTTACAAAACCGTAAATTGTCGGGATAAGGGAAAACATTCTCATAAATACCTGCTGCTACATTTTTTTGACATTGTTGCCAATAGGAAGCATCGAGTAAGTCGGCGTGATGTTCCAAAAATGCTTTTCTATATTTTGGGTTGGCTAAAGCAAATGTCGCCAATTCTTCTGGAAAAACGTCGCCGGGATCCACCGAATACCATGGTTCAGCGGCGTATATTTGCTCTTCGGTTCTCGGCACTGGTTTTACGCGAAAATTCACTTCATTCATGTAGGTGATTTCGTCATAGTCATAAAATATCACACGACCGTGGCGAGTAACCCCGAAATTTTTAAGTAACATGTCTCCTGGAAATATATTGGCGGCAATCAACTGTTTAATGGCCTGACCATAACCAAAAATCGCTTCACTAATTTCTTCATCGCTGGCTTTAGCCAAATAAAGGTTAAGGGGATTCATTCGGCGTTCAATATACATGTGCGCGATAATGATGAGATCGTCTTCAAATCTGATCAGTGACGGCGCAACCGTGGTGAGCTCTTCGAGTAATTCATCGGAAAATCTGTCTTTAGGAAATGCGACTTCTGAATATTCCATGGTATCGGCCATGCGACCAACGCGATCGTGTAACTTCACCAGTCGATATTTAGCTTTTACATCTTGCT
>JBNKXM010000532.1:0-1706 GCA_050300315.1 Thalassotalea sp.
GGGTAAATTGTAATTGATTGCTTGGCACATAAGGCAATTCGTCACCTTTAACAACATTTCCCCAAGTCTCTAACTTAGATGCAAAACTATTAAGAAATTCTGTCTCTGTATAAGTATAAGTAAGGTTAACAGGGATTTGCACTGAGTTAGCGGTAAATTCATAACCAGCTTTCACTTCTAAACCAGATACTTTTACTTCACCAGCATTGTATTGATTACCTATGTTATCATCCTGACAACCTTGGCTCGCAGTACAGTTACCATGCATATTGTCATAATCAGATAAGAAGAATAACGCTTCTGCATTAAATGCTTGCTGGCTAAAACGTAAGCCTAATTCATAGTTAATACTTTCTTCGTTATCTGTCTCTTCATTACCTGGCGCTGGCGGCGCAAAACCTTTCTGAATGCCACCTAAAATAATCAATTCGTCATTAACACGATAAGAGACAGCAAGTGATGGTAATAAAACATCAACCGAATTCTTTTTATGTTTTGGTGCTTGGTCACGACCGCTATCTGATTTACCCCAGTCATGACGTTCAATCGTCATGTCTTCAAAGCGTAAACCAGCATTGATAATAAATTGGCCAAGGGTATATTCATCGTGAATGAATAATGCAATTGCTTCAGCGCTATCAATACGGTTTGAATCAGAGCCAGGTACACCGGCACTGGTTTGCGTCATACGATACGTTGAGTCCAAAGAATATTTATCAACCCATTGGAAACGATCCATTTCATCTTTATGTAAGCGCACACCAAACTTTACCTGATGCTCATGAAAATCTGCATCAAGCGTTGATTGAATACCTTTAGATAAATAATCACGGCTGTTTGCTTTTACATCGACAGCAAGCGTTTGTTCGCCATATAAGCCATCATCAAATAACGCCGCATTTTCTACACCACCAGAGCCTAGGCTGTCACCACCCACTTTGCTCGCTTTATACCAGTTACGGCTAAAGTCATTGTAATAAACAGATGTACCTAACGCGAAACGAGGCGACAGCTTAATATAGTGATTGATTTGCAGTTGCTTATGTTCAGTCGCCATATTATCAAGCTGAGATGCTGAATAACGTGAGTATGGCGTTGCGTCAAAGTCTTGCTCAGTTAACCCCATGTATGTTTCATTTGAATCTTCGTCGGAATATTTAACTTTGAATTCTAGCTCTTGATAATACTTAGCATGCTGATCAGAATTAACTAACACTTTCGCTAAAATATCATTTTTGGTAAATCCAGTATCACGGTCGCTGTGGTTAATATCTTTAAAACCATTCGCTTGATAACGAAATACTTCAAAAACAGACGAGACATTATCACCCTTACCGCCGACATAGCCATGCACTTTACCATAACCATCTTGACCAAGACTAAGATTGAGCTGCCCTGCTAATTTTTCATCAGGGATTTGGCGAGATAGCATATTAATCACACCGCCTGTAGTACGGGGACCAAACATCGCACTTGAGGTACCTTTTAATACCTCAATTTGTTCCATTCGCCCTGCTGTCGGGAAATAGTAAGCAGAAGGAGCAGCATATGGTGCAGGTGCTGCTAATACACCATCTTCCATAATCGTTACTTTTTCACTACGATTTTGACCTGTACCGCGCATACCAATATTAGGACGTAGGCCGTAACCATCTTCTTCTAACACGTATACCCCAGGTACTGAGGTCAAAGTACAGATCGGAAGA
>JBNKXM010000533.1:0-1704 GCA_050300315.1 Thalassotalea sp.
TTGAAACCTTAGACGATTTAAATAATGCCTCTCAAGTCATTGATTTATTATTAAATAATAAAGATTACTTAAAACGCAGTTACGGCGCTCAACATGTGATGATAGGTTACAGTGACTCGGCAAAAGATGCCGGTGTACTTGCTGCTGCTTGGGCGCAATATCAAGCGCAAGAATCATTGGTAGCCGTGGCTAAACGCCATCAAGTAACCTTGAAATTATTCCATGGTCGAGGTGGTACTATCGGTCGTGGCGGCGGTCCAGCGCATGCCGCGATTGCCTCTCAACCTCCGGGCACGCTTGAAGGTGGTTTGCGGGTTACTGAGCAAGGTGAAACCATACGCTTTAAATTTGGTTTACCTAACTTAGCGGTACGCAGCCTGCATTTATATGCCAGTGCCATTTTAGCGAGCTTAGTAAAACCTCAGCCAGCGCCGAAAGACTCGTGGCGTAAATTGATGGATGAGATGGCACAGCGCAGCTGTCAGATTTATCGCAGTTACGTGTGTCACAAAGAAGATTTTGTGACCTATTTTCGCCAAGCAACGCCTGAGCAAGAATTGTCGTCTCTGCCGTTAGGTTCAAGGCCAAGTAAACGAAAATCAGACGGTGGCATTGAGTCACTTAGGGCCATTCCGTGGATCTTTGCTTGGAGTCAAAACCGATTAGTTGTGCCAAGCTGGCTTGGTTTTGGTCAAGCAATTGCAGAAAGTGCGCAAACACAAAACCACGTGATAAAAGACATGTTAGAGAATTGGCCGTATTTTAACGCCCGTATTTCGTTAACAGAAATGGTCTATTTAAAATCGGATACTGACATTTCCAAACTCTATGATCAAAGTCTTGTCGATCCAGAGTTGCAACCTATCGGTGATGAATTAAGAGCACAGCTAACTACTGACAAAGCAACGATTCTTAAGCTGTTAGGACAAACGGAAAGTTTAGAAAGCGATCAATGGAATTTAACCTCGTTCCAGTTGCGTCAACCGTATTTATTACCGTTACATTTAATGCAAATCGAAGCACTGACCCGTTTACGTAAACAACCTGAGCATCCTTTATGTGAACAATTGCTCATGGTCAGCATGACGGGTATCGCTACTGGTATGCGTAATACTGGATAACTAGCATTAAGCTATAAGGTACGCTCGACAATCAAGCGCGAGCGTGCCTATTTTATCCTTTCAAACAACAAAACATTTGCCAAATTTTATTTTCTCTTAGGTTTTCCGCTCATCATTCGATTTTAGCTATCTATTAATTCATCGCATCACAGCGCGATATTTTCAAAAGCAATGAATACGTATGCACTCTATTGCTTAGCTTTTCCCATACTTGTTTAATAAAACGCCAGTGAAAACTGAGCAATTATTCATCAGATAACTAGCTATTTCTGAATATTATAATAACAACCCAGAGGGTAAAAAATGAAAAAACGCACGCTAACCCCGTTAGTAATGGCCATGTCGGCAATGCTAACATGCAATGTATCCGCCGGCACCGACACTTCAGTCAATAATAAAGTCGACTACGCAACAGATGTCATCTACCAAATTGTCACCGACCGTTTTGTTGATGGAGATCCAAGTAATAACCCTTCTGGCGCACTGTATGACAGCAGTTGTACTAATCTCAAAAAATACTGCGGTGGTGACTGGCAAGGCATTATCGATAAAATCAACGATGGTTACTTTACCGAGATGGGGA
>JBNKXM010000534.1:0-1699 GCA_050300315.1 Thalassotalea sp.
ACCTGCGGCAGGCACGTCATCTGGATAAACATCATACGCGGCTAATTGTGATAGTTCTAAAAATGGTGAGCCTGAATCAAGCAGGGCATTGACGCGATCACGGGGTAATAATTTACCGCGAGAGATATGGCGTTCACGGCTTTTTTCACCGCCGCCAAGTTTGATTTGTTCAAGTTTGGTTTTTAAATCGTCCACTTGCACTTGCATCGCAACGGCATTTTCTGTGAACTCAGGGCTACGAGGGTTGATTTTAGAAATTATCTTAGCCACATTAACTCGCCTTAAAGATTAAACTGATTAAATGAAGATTAAGTGTGCTTAACCTTCATTGCTAAAAGTAAAACGTCTGCTGAACTTATGTTTCGTTAAATAATTCTCGACCGATCAACATACGGCGAATCTCTGAAGTGCCAGCACCAATTTCGTAAAGCTTGGCATCACGCAGCAATCGGCCTGTTGCAAATTCATTGATATAGCCGTTACCGCCGAGACACTGGATAGCTTCAAGTGCCATCTGGGTGGCTTTTTCGGCAGAATATAGAATGGCGCCAGCGGCATCTTTACGGGTTGTTTCACCACGATCGGCTGCTTGTGCACACATATAAGCGTAAGCTTTAGCAGCGTTCATCTGAGTGTACATGTCAGCGATTTTGCCTTGTACCAATTGGAATTCACCAATTGATTGACCAAATTGCTTGCGGTCATGGATATAAGGCACAACTAAGTCCATACAAGCGTCCATGATACCTAACGGACCGCCCGTTAATACTAAGCGTTCGTAATCTAATCCAGACATTAATACCCGTACGCCTTTGCCTTCTTCACCTAAAATGTTTTCAGCTGGTACTTCACAGTCTTCAAACACTAATTCACAGGTGTTTGAACCACGCATACCTAGCTTGTCGAGTTTTTGATGACGAGAAAATCCTGGGAAGTCGCGCTCAACGATAAATGCTGTGATGCCTTTTGAGCCAGCAGAGGTATCTGTTTTTGCATAGATAACGTAAACGTGAGCGTCAGGACCGTTAGTGATCCACATCTTGTTGCCGTTTAAGATGTATTTATCGCCTTTTTTGTCGGCACGTAATTTCATGCTAACCACGTCAGAACCTGCGTTTGGTTCACTCATAGCTAACGCGCCGATGTGTTCACCGGTACATAATTTTGGTAAATATTTTAATTTTTGCTCGTGGCTACCATTCTTATTTAGCTGATTTAAACAAAGGTTAGACATAGCGCCGTAGCTTAAACCTACCGAGGCAGAAGCACGTGAGATTTCTTGCATCGCAACCATATGCTCAAGATAACCTAAACCAGAACCGCCGTATTGCTCGTCTACCGTCATGCCTAATAAACCCATGTCACCAAACTTGCGCCATAAGTCCATTGGAAACTCATTATCTTTATCGATTTGTTCTGCACGAGGGGCTATTTCGTCACGGGCGAAGGCATTGACTTGATCGCGGATCATATCCACGGTTTCGCCGAGATTAAAGTTAAGTGAAGTAAATGTAGAAATCATGGGTGATCCTCTGTCTATAATTGGTTTTGTCGTTTAGCACTAACGGTTATTTTTCTATTTTTTCGAGTGCTTCTTTACAGTTAGCTTCTAGCCCTGTTAATTCAATTAACACAGCTTTAATATCTTCTAGTTGCTGATCAAGATCGGCTTTTTTCTGGGCGATTAACTCCATTATCG
>JBNKXM010000535.1:0-1697 GCA_050300315.1 Thalassotalea sp.
TATATGAAATCATCCATCATTGTAATAACACTACTGTTCATCTTAGTTGGCTGTGCAACACCGTCACCTCAGGTTAGTAAAGTTGAGCCTATTTATACCCCAAAAGAATATGTAAAACTTACACATCCGCAATGGAGTAAAAATGCTAGTTTATATCAAATAAACACGCGACAGTTTACACCGGAAGGTACCTTTAAATCGGCGCAAATGCAGTTGCCTCGACTAAAAGAGCTAGGAGTAGACATTCTGTGGCTAATGCCGATTCATCCAATAGGGGAAGAAAATAGAAAGGGTTCACTTGGTAGCCCTTACTCTGTTAAAGATTACTTTGGCGTCAATCCAGAATTTGGTTCGTTAAGCGATCTCAAAGATTTTGTAGCCGCCGCACATGAATTAGGCATGTACGTTATTTTAGATTGGGTCGCAAACCATAGTGCATGGGATAACAACTTGCGCTATAAACACCCTGATTGGTATGACAAAGATGCTCAAGGTAATTTCCGTCCAACACCTTGGTGGGATTGGTCAGATATCATTGATTTTGATTATAACTCTCCGGCGCTACGAGAATACATGACCGCGGCATTAAAATACTGGGTGAAAGAAGCTGATATCGATGGTTACCGATGTGATGTTGCTGGCTTTGTACCAATAGATTTTTGGGAAAATGCTCGAGCAGAACTAGACGATATCAAGCCTGTATTCATGTTAGCAGAATGGGAAATGAGAGATCTGCACGCTAAAGCGTTTGACGCAACTTATGCTTGGTCTTGGCAAGAAGCCATGCACAAGATATTGAGTGGCCATGCCAACCTTAATGCATTATTTGTTTATTACTCTTGGAATGAGGGTGCTTACCCGAAAAATAGCTATCGTATGACCTATGTAACTAATCACGATGCTAATGCATGGGAAGGTACAGTTTTTGAGCGTTATGGTAGTGAAGAAAAAGTAGAAACAGCGATTGTATTGTCGATTGTAGGTGAAGGCATACCGCTGATCTATAATGGACTTGAAGCAGGAAATGCTAAACGGCTGGCCTTTTTTGAAAAAGATCCCATTCAATGGAAACAGCATAAGTTTAACCCGTTAATAAAACGATTGCTTACTCTGCAAAAACAAAACACTGCACTATGGCATGGTAAATATGGCGCTACCATGGAACGGGTATTTAATTCTCAGCCTTTAACTGTATTGAGTTTTATTCGTGAAAATGAGCAGGATAAAGTGTTTGTTGTGATCAACTTTTCGGATAAAAACCAGCAAGTACAATTTAACGAATCATTGCATGCTGGAGAATATAGTGAACTATTTAGCAATCAAAAGGTGAAATTTACTCAACAATCGACACTTGAGTTAAAACCTTGGGAGTATCGAGTTTACGTCCAATAATTGATTGTAATACGAAGATAAAGCGAGATCTATTTTAAATGGTTCTCGCTTTACTTTGCTATTTATTTACTCCATCATCCTTTTGGTATTCACTAGTGAATCGAGTATTTCAGCGTGTATAGGTTGAATCAGTTTACTCAGTGAAGCGCTGAGACAAGTTCACAAGAGAAACAGTCACTAAACGATACTAACGTACTGGTAAATATTATTGGCACAACTCGGTAAAACGCGTGAGTGCAGTTTTAATTGCAACTATGTCAAAAATATCAATAGCTTGTTGTAATTGCTCAGCAAACTCAATTAAT
>JBNKXM010000536.1:0-1694 GCA_050300315.1 Thalassotalea sp.
TGGCGAAGAATGGGCAACTAATCCAGCGATCACATCGTATTGGCAGCGCGGTAAAGCCAACCATGACGGTTATGTTTCTTATTTGCCAAGTGTGATGGATTTTCCACTACAAGAAGCGCTAGTTAATGCGTTAAAAAATAAAGAAAGTTGGAATACTGGCCTCAATCAGTTGTATCAAGCATTGGCAAATGACTATCAGTATGCCGATCCTTACAACTTAGTAACCTTTGCCGATAATCACGATATGAGCCGCATTTACACTCAGCTTGATGAAAACCTACCGTTAGTAAAAATGGCAATGAGCATTATTTTTACCACCCGTGGTATACCGCAAGTGTTTTACGGCACAGAATTGGCAAAATCAAATCCAGGTACGGATGCGCACGGCGTACTGCGCAGTGATTTCCCTGGCGGTTGGCCAAACGACAAACAAAATGCGTTTAGCGGCGAAAACTTAACGCCGTTACAGCAGCAAGTGCAAAACTTTGTTAAACAACTGCTAAATTGGCGAAAAAGCGCCGTTGCTATTCATCAGGGGCGATTAATTCATTATGCACCTGAAAATGGCATTTACGTTTATGGCCGTTTGCTAGCTGACGATGTAAACGGGAATGATGTTATGGTGATCGTCAATAAAAATAGCGAACCAGTGACCATTAATAGTCAAGATTATGCTGAAATTATTGGCAAACACACACAGGCAACCGCTGTGCTGTCAAACAAGCGCTATCCGTTGACCGATAAAATTGTCGTCGATGGCTCCAGCGTATTGATTTTAGAATTAAGCGAATAAAAGCGTAATAATGCCGCTGAATACGTATGCAGATGGCTGTATTTTAACGCAACTACTTTTATGCTGTAGAAATCTGAATATTGTCGGGAAGTAAAATGAAAAGAATACTGTTGATTATCAGTACTTGTTTGGTTTCACCATTTATCTTTGCTAAAACGGTGACGGTAAGCTCACCGGATCAAAAAATTGTCGTCACCGTTAGTGATGAAAAATTACCAAGCTATAGTATCCGTTTTAACGATGAAACGGCTATTGGCGAATCTCGCCTTGGTCTAAGATTTAAAAAAGCCGCCGAACTTGGCGAAGGTTTTACGCTAAAAAATGCCAGCACAAGCAGCAGTGATAGCACTTGGCAACTGCCTTGGGGTGAACGTAAAAACGTTCGTGATAATCACAATGAATTATTAGTAAGTTTTACTGCAGATCGTGACCAAGCCAATCAGTTTAACGTGCGTTTTCGCGTGTTTAATGATGGCGTTGGTTTTCGCTATGAAGTGCCTAAACAACCGGGTTTAGACGGCAATATCGAAATAACCAACGAGTTAACCGAGTTCACCGTAGAACAACCAAATGAGACCACCGCTTGGTGGATCCCTTCTCGCGGCTGGAATCGCTACGAGTATATCTACGAAACCACTCCGTTAATTGAAGTTGATCATGTCCACACGCCGTTTACCTTTAAGCTGCCAAACGGTTTTCATTTAAGCATTCATGAAGCGGCATTGGTTGATTATGCCAGCATGACGTTGCAAAAAATGCGTCAAGGTAAATTAAAAGCCGATTTAACTCCTTGGTCTGACGGTATTTTAGTTAAGAAAACCGCTGGTTTTACGACGCCTTGGCGTACCATCCAAATTAGCAAAGATGCAGTTGGCTTGTTAAATTCCAATTTAATTCTTAA
>JBNKXM010000537.1:0-1693 GCA_050300315.1 Thalassotalea sp.
AATTATTCGTCTCAGTAGGCAGTCTCAGATTGCCATTTCGTTAGTGGAGATTTGAAGTTGTAAACACCATATGCATACGAGTTTTTGAACTGGAAACAAGCAGCTGCTGTTTGATCCCAGCATTATGGCTGATTTTGACCAGCTTATGAGCCAAGCTAAACAAGTCGATTTAAAAATTATTATTGATCAGGTGTTAAGTCATACTTCTGATCAACATCCTTGGTTTGTTGAAAGTCGCCAAGATAAAACCAATGCAAAAGCTGATTGGTATGTATGGGCTGATGCCAATGAAGATGGTACACCGCCGAACAACTGGTTATCAATTTTTGGCGGTTGCGCTTGGCAATGGGAACCTCGTCGTCAGCAATATTATTTGCATAACTTTTTAACGTCACAGCCTGATTTAAACTTCCATAATCCAGAAGTTCGTAAAGCTGTGCTAGCCAATGTTGAGTTTTGGTTACAACGTGGTGTTGATGGTTTCCGTCTTGATGCGATTAACTTTTGTTTCCACGATAAATTATTACGTGATAATCCAGCAAAAGCGCCTGCTGATCGTCAAGGGCGTGGTTTTAGTGAAGATAACCCGTATGCGTTTCAATATCATTACTACAACAATACCCAGCCAGAAAATATCGCGTTTATGGAAGAAATCCGTAGCCTGATGGATCAATATCCTGGCGTGGTGACCTTAGGGGAAATCTCTTCTGAAGACTCACTGCAAACCATGGCGGAATATACCCAAGGTGATAAGCGCTTACATATGGCGTATAGCTTTGAGTTATTAACGCCTGATGGTAGTCCACAGTATATTCGTCAAACGGTAGAAGCGTTAGAGTCAAAATTAGCCGATGGTTGGCCATGTTGGGCGATAGGTAATCACGATGTGATGCGTGTTGCGTCTCGTTGGGCAAATGAAGCGACAAGCGAGCAACAAAGCAAAATGTTTAATGCCATGTTAGCGTCGTTACGCGGCAGTGTTTGTAGCTATCAGGGTGAAGAACTAGGTTTAAGTGAAGTTGATATTGCGTTTGAAGACTTGCAAGACCCATATGGCATTACGTTTTGGCCAACGTTTAAAGGACGTGATGGTTGTCGTACGCCGATGCCTTGGCAAAGCGACGCGGTTAACTGCGGTTTTTCTGCCAGTGACGCGCCTTGGTTACCTGTGAGTTCTGCGCACTGTCAACGCGCTGTTGATGTACAATCTAGCAATGAGCTTTCGGTGTTGAACGCTTATCGAACGTTTTTACATTGGCGTAAAAAACACGCTGAATTACTTTATGGCGAGATTGAGTTTGTTGAAAGTGACGACGAAAAACTGGTATTTGTTCGCCACCATCAAGGGAAGAAACTGTTAGTCGTTGCCAACTTTGTTGATCAACAAATCGACTATCAGTTCACTGCTGACAGTGCTCAAGTATTAACGGGGCACGGTTTTACTTTACCCCAAGTAACAAAGCAACAAGGTGGATATCAGCTAGCATTAGCGCCATTCCAAATTGCGTATCTAGCGCTGTAATTGCCCGTTAATTTACTTATCGTTAAGCATTAATACCACTGAGCACTAAGTGCCAGTGGTATTTTTTTGCCTCTGATTATTGCTTTATATCGCGTATTTTTTCTCAAAAATACCTAACTGTTTGTCCACTCAATTTTTCAATATATCGCTTTGTTTTTTATGAATTTGTAA
>JBNKXM010000538.1:0-1673 GCA_050300315.1 Thalassotalea sp.
ATTCAACCTCGCTTGATATGGACTTTAAAGACGAACTTAACACCGAGCAAATCAAGGCGACAATTGATGATCTTAGCGTTGCTAAAGTGCCTGTGCTGATTTTATCTGGCGGCGAGCCGTTAATGCGACCAGATATTTTTGAAATAACTGCTTATGCCAAGGCGAAAGGTTTTTATGTTGCGTTATCGACCAATGGCACGTTAATTAATGAAGAAAATATCGAGAAAATTAAGCAAGCAGATTATCAATATGTTGGTATTAGTATTGATGGCTTGGAAGAATTTCATGACGAATTTCGTCAGCAAAAGGGCAGTTTTAAAACCTCTATGCATGCCATTAAATTATGCAAGCAAGCGGGCATCAAAGTTGGTATGCGCTTATGCTTAACGCGTGAAAACTTTGCGGATTTACTGGCGATGCTTGATCTAATGGAAGAATATCAAGTAGATAAGTTCTATTTATCACACCTTAATTATTCTGGGCGCGGAAAACGCAATGCAGAGCAAGATGCGATGTTTAAAATGACTAAAGATGCGATGTCTTTACTTTTCGAGCGCGCCTATTCACATATTGAACAAGGTATAGATACTGATTTTGTCACAGGTAACAACGACGCAGATGGTGTGTTTCTACTTAAGTGGGTCACTGAAAAATTTGGTGAGGAGTATTCATCACGTATTGCCAATTTACATCAGCGATTGATCAATTGGGGTGGTAACGCCAGCGGAGTTAACGTGGCAAATATTGATAATACCGGCACTATTCATCCTGATACCTATTGGTGGAATCATCCGATTGGTAATGTCAAAACACAAAAATTTTCAGAGGTCTGGCGAAACACACAAGATCCATTAATGCTAGGTTTTCGCCAAACACCTCGACCAGTCAAAGGGCGATGTGCAAAATGTGCTTACCTAAATATTTGTGGTGGCAATACCAGAACACGCGCTTTTGCTCAAACTGGGGATGCTTGGAGTGAAGATCCCGGGTGTTACCTTGACGATCACGAAATCGGTCTGACGGATTTAACTAACGAGCATAGTGCTTCGCTAGAGCGTATCCCAGCGGTAGAAATTTAATTATTACAAAGGTCGGTTAATACGACAAATAGGTAAACAAATGACATCAAGTACTCTTTATCAGCCGAAAAATGCGTCAGTCAACGCTTACGGAAAATCGCAATTAAATTGTGGTGAAGTCGCCCTTGTTGGCTCAGGTCCAGGTGATGCAGAATTATTGACTATCAGGGCAATGCGTTTTATCGAACAAGCCGATGTTGCTGTCTATGATCGATTAGTGAGTGAAGAAATTTTAGCCTTGTTACCTGATGATTGTCAGCGTTTTTACGTAGGTAAGGAACAAGCGAAACATTGTGTACCGCAAGATCAGATCAATCAAAGTTTAGTCGATTTTGCAAAGCAAAATAAACGCGTATTACGACTTAAAGGCGGTGATCCGTTTATCTTTGGTCGCGGCGGTGAAGAAGCTGAATTTTTGTTGGCTCACGGAGTAAGTTGCCATATTTGTCCAGGCATCACTGCGGCATCTGGCTGTACAACATACGCAGGTATTCCACTGACTCATAGAGGTGTTGCTCAAGGCTGCACATTTATTACTGGCCATATTCAAAATAATGGTCAATTAAATCTGCCATGGGACAGCTTAACCAGTCC
>JBNKXM010000539.1:0-1670 GCA_050300315.1 Thalassotalea sp.
ATCTGCCAGTTACGAACAATTTTTTACTGCGACTGATGAGACTCACTACCTTGCCGATCTTGTGGCTATTGCGCGGCAAATGTTATCAAGCTTAGGTGTTAAAGTTATTGTTTCAGGCCATCAATGTACCTTTTCAAACGTGACGCGTTATTACTCATATCGCAAAGAAAAAATTACCGGACGCATGGCGTCAATTATTTGCATCAAATAAGCATATTATCTGACGCTATATGTAGTTTATTTAAATTGCCTAACCACTAAATACTTGATGAATATCAAGCTTATTCATATTAATTACTTGAATTTTTCGATAAAGCCCATAGGTTTAGTGTGAGATTAATCGTAAGTCCAGTAATATGGCAGTAGGAGAAAAACTTATGCGTTTAGACCGTTTTACCCAAACCTTTCAGGTAGCAATTTCAGATGCGCAATCTATTGCGTTAGGCAAAGATCATCAATTTATTGAACCTGCCCATTTAATGTTGGCGTTATTAAATCAAAACAATGGTAGTACCTTGCCGTTGTTAAAAAGTGCTGGTATCGATATTTATTCATTACGCACTCAACTTGATCAGTTAATTGACTCATTTGCACAGGTGAGTGGTACAGGCGGAGAAGTACAGCTTTCTTCTGCGCTAGGTAATTTACTTAACCTTTGTGATAAGTATGCCCAAAAAGAAGGTGACAAGTTTATCTCTTCTGAAATATTTGTGCTTGCTGCGTTGGAAGATAAAGGTAAGTTAGGGCAAATATTGAAGTCATTAGGGGCGACGGAAACGCGTGTAAAAGATGCGATTAAGCACGTCAGAGGCGGGCAAAATGTCAATGATCAAAACGCTGAAGATGTTAGACAAGCACTTGATAAATTTACTGTTGATGTCACTGCTCGAGCAGAAGAAGGTAAACTTGACCCTGTTATTGGTCGTGATGATGACATTCGCCGCACCATTCAAGTATTACAACGTCGCACGAAAAACAACCCTGTGCTGATTGGTCAGCCTGGGGTAGGTAAAACAGCGATTGTAGAAGGGCTAGCACAGCGCATTGTTGATCATGAAGTGCCTGAAGGACTTAAAAATAAACGTGTACTTTCTCTTGATATGGGAGCGCTCGTAGCTGGTGCTAAATATCGTGGGGAATTTGAAGAACGCTTAAAAGCGGTACTCAATGAGCTTGCGAAAGAAGAAGGGCAAGTGATCTTATTTATCGACGAATTGCATACTATGGTCGGCGCAGGTAAGACTGACGGCGCTATGGATGCAGGCAATATGTTAAAACCGGCGCTTGCTCGTGGAGATTTACACTGCGTTGGCGCAACAACGCTTGATGAATATCGTCAATATATTGAAAAAGATGCCGCGCTTGAACGCCGTTTTCAAAAGGTATTAGTTGATGAACCAAGTGTTGAAGATACGATTGCGATATTACGTGGTTTAAAAGAGCGTTATGAATTACATCATAATGTTGAGATCACCGATCCTGCGATTGTTGCGGCAGCAACCTTGTCTCATCGTTATATCAGTGACCGACAACTACCAGATAAAGCAATTGATTTAATTGATGAAGCGGCGTCGAGTATTCGCTTACAAATGGATTCTAAGCCAGAAGAGTTAGATAAGCTTGAGCGTAAAATTATTCAGTTAAAACTCGAACAGAAATCAATGGAAGGT
>JBNKXM010000540.1:0-1667 GCA_050300315.1 Thalassotalea sp.
CGGAGCTAAAAACGCCAACATGACGATAGTTAAAGATACAGGATCAACAACAAACACTTTGTCCTATGCTTACCAATATATCGGCTAAAACATTTTTATTGCTTTGTGCTGTTAGCTTCGGTTCGTTAGCGAATTACGAGGCTAATATCTCTTATTTGAGAATAAATCAAAATCTATTTGGCACTATAGAGTTTCCAATGGATGCGGCTGAGTTGTCTTTATCTTTTGTGAAAAGCAATAAATATGGCGCAAGGATAAGTATTGGCAGAAGTACAGAGACAATAAACGCTTTATATGTTGAAGGACTTGAATACTCAAACAAAATAAACGCTATATATGGCGCTGAGGTTTTTTATCGGTATAGTGTTAATGAAAAATTATCTTTTGATCTTGGTGTTGGAAAAACTGACTATAAATCGACTTGGTGGGTTAACGGGGCAAAGCCTGCTTGGTCTGATGGTGTTGATAGCGACTGGTCATATCATTTAAGGCTTAATTACGAGATAAAAAATAACCTATATTTGACTATAGGTTATTCTGATATTTATCGTAAAGATAAAGAAGGCTATGGTAGGGAAGAAACTAACTACTTTAAAACTGGCTTGACTTATAGGTTTTAGGTTATCTCGATATTGAAACTATCTGGCAATATCGATAATAACTTTTTAAGTGTCGCCTTACTGTTAGTTACATCAGGAATGCGATCGTCATTCAAAAATTTAACAGAATCGCCGACCAAAATGCAACCTTGAATCTGGCTTGTATAGTTCCCTGCGTGAATCTGAATGCCTGTTCGTTCCATTACATTATTAATAGCAATAACATCGCCATTTTTAGTGCTAAAGTGTTTTTGACCTACGTAACCGCCAGCAGGATAAATACAGCTTATATTTTGCTCGTTGTTCAATAGTGGTAACTCAAGCGTGAAGCATTGAAAATCACCATAAGATAAGCGACCTATGGTGCAATCATCGTGATACCATCTTTTGATTTTTAAGTTCATATTGTTCTCCTAAAAGTTGCCATGCAACCGCTATCTGGGCTTGCTACAGCATCTTACTAGCTAACTCTAAAGCCTGTACTAGTAGCGGTTAAGATTTTTTGTCGATCTCATCTGGTAAGCTAGTTAAATCGTTAGCTATTTGTTTAGCTCTAGTGACAGTGTATGGCTCATCTTGATCAGACAAAGCCCCACCCATTGTTACAATATCTTTTGCTATATCAACAGGAGAAACAATAACACCTGTAACAGCTTTCGCTAATTTTCCAAAAAAACTCATCTTCATCTCCTAATCAAACAAACTAATAATATAAATCTGCGCTGGCAGCATAAGCAGTGTAAATACCACCATGATTGCCAATAGAGCTAAAAATTGCTTAAATTTGTGGCTCATATGCTGAACACTGCTTCATATTGGAAATGACACTTATCGCTTTGTCTGCGTCAGGCGTTGTAAATGATTTAATATCTTCCATCCAGTCAACATCTCCCATAATTTTGTAAACTATACCAGCGTTAGTCATTTCTGTTTTCATGTAATAATTGATAAATTTGATTTCACCTTGGTCCTTTCTTTTTAAGCTACTAATCCAAACCTTTGGTGAAAGGGTATTATAGTTGCAAAAACCAAATTGTGAGCTTGGAGGCATAACAAATGGAGAAATTG
>JBNKXM010000541.1:0-1664 GCA_050300315.1 Thalassotalea sp.
TCAGTGTTGGTTTTGCTTTTAGTCCGACAGAAAATAGCACAGTGACCGTAGATTATTGGCAATTTGAGCATGAAAAGCTTGTTGATACTGATATGACAGCGGTTATGGTTAATGCCATCAGTGATGCATCATTGCGCCATTGTGGTTTAGTGCCAAACGGTGAAACGGGGATTTCCTATGAAGAAGATCTTTGTTTAGTTACCGATGCAAGCGGTTTAACAATTGAAGATAATGGCGCCAATTTAACGGAGATCTTAGCTGCTTGGGTGGCATTTGATGATCCGCGTTATGCCGAGTTGCCTTTGTATCGCGATCATATTATTCAATTGCAAAACACAGGTAAGCAAACGGTTTCAGGTGTTGATGTCGCGTTCGAACAGAAAATTAATTTTAGTTCAGGTACTTTAAATTTAGCCATTGATGTCACACATTATGTTGAATTTGAACGTAACAAGGCTGGTTCTTCAGAAATAGAACAGCTTGTCGGCACTTGGCGTTATCCTGAAAACATTGCCAGCGCAAAACTTGCTTGGTCTGGTGATGCCTTTTATTCGAGTGTAACGGTTGATTATACCAGTGGATATCAAGACGATATTGCTGGTTTAAAAGGCCGCCAAATTGATGAATTAGCTGCCATGGGTAAGCTTGATGACAATGACGAACGAGACATTGATTCTTGGTTAACCGTGCGTGCTAACCTAGGCTACGACTTTGAAAATATGAATATTAATTTAACTATTAATAATCTGTTTGATAAGGCGCCGCCGATTGCTTATGGCTCATCTCGAGGTTTTGATTCGATTAATCATAATGCATTAGGTGCTAATTACCGTTTGTCGATGACTTACTTTTTCTAAATAAGTCTAATTAAACAGAGGCGTTTGTTAGCCTCTGCTTATAACTATACTGAGTAATAACCTTACTAATACCTTATTTAGAAGTTGAGTAAAAATGAATATAGATCAAAGCGACAACAGTGAGCTGGATAAGCTAGTGTCGACTAAAACGACACAGAATCCGATGGTCACTGAAAAATCAATGCCTGATGCTTTTATTATTCTGTTTTTTGTTGTGATGTTGGCAGCTATTGCCACGCACTTTATTCCAGCAGGCTATTATCAAGTTGAACTTGACCCTGTGACCAATAAAAGCAGATTAATATCAGACAGTTTTCAGTACGCTGAGCAGCAGGGCGGTGTTCCGTTATTTGCTGAAAATGGCAATATTGGCTTTTTAAACTTTGCCTTTGAGGGCATGGTCTCTGGTGATAAATGGGGCTCTGCTATTGGGGTCATGATGTTTATTATTCTCACGGGTGGTGCGTTTGGTATCATTATGAGAACTCAAGCTATAGATAATGGCATTCTTGCCTTAATCGAAAAAACTAAGCGGTTAGAACAAGCATTTATCCCAATTCTATTTGTCTTGTTTTCATTTGCGGGGGCTATCTTTGGCATGGGAGAAGAGGCTATCGCCTTTTGTATCGTGCTATTACCATTGATGAGAGCGATTGGCTATGACGGCATTACTACCGTGTTAGTCACTTATGTTGCAACGCAAATTGGTTTCGCTACCTCTTGGATGAATCCATTTAGTGTTGCAATTGCACAAGGTATCGCAGGGCTCCCGTTAATGTCAGGGCTAGAATTTAGGGTGGTACTGTG
>JBNKXM010000542.1:0-1652 GCA_050300315.1 Thalassotalea sp.
GCTGATGTGAAACTTCATTTATTTGGCTGCACATCTTGAATCCTTTTAACGTGATTTTGTCCATGAGAAGTGTGTTCTTATTGTTTAACACTTTCACTTGAATATCCCATACAGGGCTAAAGCTGCATTATGAATGGAAAAACTAAATTCATAACTACCGTCTTCTAATAACTTGGCAAACTCTGTTTGGACACAGCCTGCATCATCAACTTCACTGCGATACCAAGCACCAACTAACTGCTGACGTGGATAATTCATTACGATGCTCAATTAAACTTTTCTACGTTGTTCGATCATAACGAATATGTTTACTTAGTGCATTAAAAAACGCGGCATGATAGCCGCGTTTTTCTATTAAGAGTGAGTGATTAATTTTTTTCTAGCTTCACACCACCATTAACACTTTCGATTGAGATTTTTACATCACCAGAACCGATAGTGCCATGTAAATTTCTGCCACTGAACATGTTTTTATTTTGAGATAAACCAAAGTCATTGCGAATGCTACCATGCATGGTTTCAATATCAACATCCGCGCTAATTTGCTCAGGTAAACTTAATTTAATACGGCCATTAACAGTATCTATTTCAATATCTCGTAGACTATCTGAAATACTTTGATAAGAAACATCGATGCTGCCATTCACCGAACTGATTTCACTATCTGCTGTTAAGCCATTTGCAACAATAGAGCCGTTAACCAGTTCAAGTTTCATCTCCCCTTTTACGCCATCAATCTCTAGTGAGCCATTAACTAGCTCAATTGACGACAAGCGAGCATCGTTTGGTACCATGATATGATAATCAACACGTCCAGAATTATGACGCTTCCAAGATGATGATTTTTTATAATGGGTTTCAACGTTAACGCCACGGCTATTTTGTGTCATATCAACCGAAATCCTATCTAATGATTTTTGATCATCAGCAGAAATTGTTGCGCTAACTTTGATCTCATCTTTATCCCAGCCTTTAATGTCAACATCACCATTAACATTTTCTAATCGAAGCTCACTTTTTGCTTCTACCGAAAATGATTTAACAACTTCTTTAGTAACTTCGCTATCAGCTAACGCTGTCATAGAACTAGCCAACAAACATAGTGCGATAATTTTATTTTTATACATGGTTCACCTTCATGGTTATTTTCAATTTGATAACTCATTAGTAACACGCATTTAGAAAAAGGTTTAAATACATTAATTAAATCGTTAAATTATTGCTCACAGTGCCTATTTGGGTTGATTACCAAGGATACTTTTTTGAAAACACTTAATGTTCAACTGTTAATGACAGGCAATGAATTAATGACCGGAGATATCGTCGACAGCAACTCGGCGATGATTGCTCAGCAATTAATGCCCCTTGGATTAACCATAACCCGAAAAGTTACCGTAGCCGATGAGTTAGACCTTCTGGTTAATGAAATAATCACCATGAGTGAACAAGCTGATATCCTCATTATCAACGGCGGTTTAGGACCAACAACGGACGATTTAACTGCGCAAGCAGTCGCATTAGCGACAGAGCAACCATTAGCGCAACACCCTGATGCAACAGCGCATTTAACCCAATGGTGTCTCAAAAAAGGCATAACATTAGAAGCCACCAACCTTAAACAAGCGATATTACCTCAAAATGCTAACATTATT
>JBNKXM010000543.1:0-1648 GCA_050300315.1 Thalassotalea sp.
CAGAGCAGCAATTAACGCTCGATGCAAAAAAATTCGGTAACCGCTTAGCCAATCAATATAAGGTGACGGTTGAATTTCAAGATGAAAGATTAACCACAGCCGATGCCAAGGAACAATTATTTTCTCATGGTGGTTATCGCAACCTTAAAAAAGATAATATCGATGCCGAATCGGCTCGCTTGATCATCGAAAGCTTTTTTGATCGTCTTTATGAATAACCCGCAAATAAAATCATAAAGCTAAGATGTTTATCCTTAACATTATCGGCCCGTTAGCACTGATCGGTTTACTCGGTTTCATTATTGCGAAAAAGCAATTGCTCAGTAATGCTACTTTATCGCTTGTAAGTAAATACACGTTTAACTATCTGATCCCATTATTTTTGTTTCATAAAATGGCCACCGCCAATATTCAGCAGCAATTTGATTGGCGTTATTTTGCGTGTTTTTATCTACCTGTGTTACTTAGCTATGGCATTGCCTGGCTAATAAATCATAACTGGCATGACACACTTAAAGGAAATGCCAGTGCGTCGGCGGTCTTTGCATTATCTGCCAGCTATTCAAATACAGTGATCATCGGTTTGCCTATTTTGCTCACCCTGCTGGGTGAACAAGTGATAGGTGTAATTTTCATGATCATCACCTTTCATAGTGCGCTGCTGTTTACCCTAACCACCAGCTTTTCCGACGGTTCAAATAGCCACTCAATTTGGCGTCGGCTCCATCAACAGCTAACAAAAAATCCATTAGTAATTGCGATATCCTCAGGACTGATAGTGAACTTATCGCCAATTAGCATACCCGCAAGTGTCAGCCAACTAGTAAACCTGCTCAATTGGCCAACCATCACGCTAGCATTAATGTTATTAGGCGCGTCATTAAGTCAATATCGTCTCTCAGAGCAAAAAAACTTCATTACCATGGCAAGCATGATCAAGTTATTGCTTTTGCCCTTTATTGTTTTGTGTTTTAGTCGGATGATATTTAATCTTTCGAGCGATATGGTAACGGTATTGGTGATACTGAGCGCCTGTCCAACAGGCGTTAATGCGTATTTAATCGCGAGCGGTCAAGCGCTACATAAAAGCACTGTGGCAGGTGTCGTCGTGGTATCAACGCTCTGTTCGTTAATTACCTTGCCGCTATGGTTATTATTACTGAAATAACAACTGATACCGTCTGAAACAGCAATACCAATAAAAAGGCCAACAGTTGATGCTGTTGGCCTTGATTTATTAGTTCCGATTTTAACGGTTACTTATCCAGCGGATCTAAACCATCAATTGTCACGCCTGAAAGCGAGCCTGAGCCCCCTTGATCATTACTACGCAACTTGATCATCAAACGCAGATCATTTGGCGAATCAGCATGATGAATTGCATCGGCATAATTAATCATGCCGCGTTGATAAAGATTAAACAACGCCTGATCAAAGGTTTGCATGCCTAGCTCAGTGGATTTTTCCATCACTTCTTTAATAGAACCCACCTCACCTTTTTTGATCAACTCGGCAATGTATGGCGAATTAAGCAAAATTTCGATGGCGGCAACCCGACCATTACCATCACGCGTTGGCACGAGTTGTTGCGCAACAATACCACGCAAGTTTAATGCTAAATCAAATAATAACTTACCATGCTGCTCCG
>JBNKXM010000544.1:0-1645 GCA_050300315.1 Thalassotalea sp.
TTCATCATTTTATGCAAGATGTGCATCATCAATTGAACGCATGTGCTGGGCGTTCAGAACCGTTACGTTATCTGGCGAAACAGTTTAGCAAACAGTATCGAGTATTATGCTTTGATGAATTTTTTGTTGCTGACATTGGTGACGCTATGCTGTTAGGTAATTTACTGCAATACCTGTTTGAGCATGGTGTTGTAGTGGTTAGCACCAGTAATTGTGCGCCAGATGAATTGTATCGCAATGGTTTGCAACGCGCGCGCTTTCTACCTGCAATTGCAGCAATTAAACAACATACTGATATTTTACATCTTGATGGCAGCAAAGATCATCGCCAACGTACTTTAACCTTTGTACAAAGCTACTTTGAGCTCGCTGACAATGAAGAACAAAACAGCCACTTACATAATACCTTGCTTAGCCGTTTTGGATTGACAGAACCTGAGCAAACACCAGCAAATTCGACAAAAAGTGGTGATAAAACCGTGACTGTTTTGGGGCGTGAGCTTCACTGTATTGCACAAATCTGTAACGCTGAAAGACGCGTGATTTGTTTCGATTTCCCCGCTCTGTGTCAAGGGCCACGCAGTCATTTTGATTATGTTGAATTAGCAAAAATCTATCACACCATTTTACTCTTTAATGTACCAGCGATGAGTGGTCAGGCTTATGAGACGATCAAAGCAAGAGGCACAGAAGATAACGGTTCAAATATTAATGTCGCCGCAGGGGAAACCGGTCAACGACAAGTGATCTTAGCACCTATGGATGATGCTGCGCGGCGATTCATTGCACTAGTTGATGAATGTTATGATTGTGGTATAGAGCTATTGATAACTGCATATGCACCGCAAGATAAGTTGTATACGAGCGGAACATTAATGTTTGAATTTGAACGTACCAAAAGTCGATTAAATGAAATGGCATCGCTTGAGTATCGTGATAAAAATAAGGCTGAGAAATTATGTCAGCCAGAAAGCTAAGCGGTTAAACTCAGCGCACAAAAAACTGCCAGATTTACCAATGATTAAATCTGACAGCTCATTTAAGTCTATGCCGTTCGCCAGCATTTCTCGCTTAGTGTTAAATAACGCCGCGCTCCATTTGATCAAGTTCTATTGAGTCGAACAGCGCTTGGAAGTTACCTTCACCAAAACCTTGGTCGTTGACCCGTTGGATCAATTCGATAAAAATCGGTCCGAATAAATTTTTGGTGAAAATTTGCAACAGATAGGTGTTATCTGCTTGGCTATCGACCAAGATCTGATGTTGTTTGATTTTTTCTTTGTCTTCCTTTACCCAAGGCACACGATCAAAAATATTGTCGTAATATTCTGGGATAATGTTGAGTGTTTGAATCGACGACTTATCTAAACTGTCGAGTGAGCCAACTAAATCATCAGTTAAAAATGCCAAATGCTGAACGCCAGGACCTTGGTATTCATCCAAATACTCGTCAATCTGATTGTTGTTATCATCTTTGCCTTCATTGATTGGAATACAAAATGTTTTACATGGAGATTGCAGGGCATATGAGAGCAACGCAGTTTTTTGTCCTTTAATATCAAAGTAGCGCACTTCGGTAAAACCAAAGACATCTTTATAAAAGTCAGCCCAATATTGCATGGTGCCTTTAACTACATTGTTGGTT
>JBNKXM010000545.1:0-1642 GCA_050300315.1 Thalassotalea sp.
CGTGGATACCTGATCTCGATCAAGCCACTAATTATTGATAACGCTATATTGTCTCCAAACTAACTAATTGGAGACTCATATGGGTTGCTGTGGTCAATGTGGTGGTGAAAACCACGAAACAACACAAGAAAACGAACAAGAGCAAGTAGAGCAAACGACTGAATCTACGGAACAAGAATAAAATAATTTTTGCCCGAAGTTATTTTTAAAACGCTGAATTTGATAGGTTCAGCGTTTTTTTTATTGTAGCTCGTTCCGAGCAAAGCGAGGCGCGACAAACCGAATTAGCAAAGACTGATTAATCGAAACATTTGGAACCCAGTGATTGATAATCTTCTACTGGTAGGGGTTTACTGTAATAATATCCCTGATATTCTTCACAATTCATTTCCCTTAATATTTCTAAATGTTGTTTTGTTTCCACACCTTCAGCAATAACTCTTAAGTTAAGGGTATGAGCAAGAGATATTAAAGAATCAACAATATTTTTATCTGTTTCAGATTCATGCATATCTGTTATAAAACTACGATCTACTTTAAGAATGTCTATTGGAAAGCTTTTTAAATAGTTTAACGAAGAAAAACCGGTACCAAAATCATCCAAAGCTAGTTTGAATCCAAGCTCTTTTAACTTATTCATCGTATCAATTGCTACATCAACATTTTCTAATAACATACTTTCCGTAAGTTCAACTTTAATCAATTTCGTTGAAATACCATATTCGGCAATCTTACTTCGCAATACACTTAAAAGCTTTTCAGACTGGGTAAAGATACTTGCAGAAAGGTTAATAGCAATTGTACCAATGTTTTTTTGGCTTTGTTGCCATCGAGCAACCTGCTTAAAAACGAGGTCTATTGTTAGGTGATCTATTTGATCAATAAAACCAGCTTGCTCAGCTAACGGTATAAAATGATACGGAGAAATAATTGTGCCGTCAGCTTGTTGCCAACGGATTAAAGCTTCAGCACCGGTGATTTTTCCTGTTTTGACATTAACAACTGGCTGATAATAAAAACAAAACTCTTGGTTATTAATAGCGTTTAACACCTTTTGTTCTTGTTCCAATTGCTTCATAGCTTCATTATTCATATGAGGCTCATAAAAACGATATGCCTGCCTTGCTACACCTTTAACATCTAATAATGCTATCGATGTTTTGCGTAACAATTCATCAACATTCTCACCATCATTTGGGATCAATGTCATACCAGCACTCGCAGAAATTTTGTATGGCGTGTCGTTAACTTCAAATTCCTGCTCAAAAATAGCTAATACCTTTTGAGCAATTCTAGTCGCATGACGCTGAGGATCATTGAGCTCAAATAACAAACCAAATTCCGCACCATTAATTCGTGCAACAACATCTCTTTGATAAAGTATCGTTTTCAGTCGTTTCGCTATATCTTGAATTATCCTGTCACCAATTGCGTGACCAAATGAATCAGTAATTTTTTTAAAACCATCGACATCCAGTAACATTAACACAAATGCTTGATTTGAATTCTTTGTATTTATTTAAATTTAAGTTGCGGCCCCACTAGGTAGCCGCTCGCGCCCTCTGGGCACTGGGACCTGCTTCCTGCGTGGCCCACCTAACAGGATGCCTCACCTGCTCCGCGATGCACCCTCCTCCATAGC
>JBNKXM010000546.1:0-1641 GCA_050300315.1 Thalassotalea sp.
GTGATATTTACGAGTACCAATCTGTACGTACAAAACCAGCTAGGGATGTGGTTGAACGAGCCGAAAAAACCTATCAGCAAATTAATCAGGGAAAATCCCCATGGGCACTAAGATTTACGCAATTTGATGTTACTCGTTATATACAGTCACTGCTTATTTTTATTAGTTTAATGCTAGTAATAGCTTCGCTTACCTTGTCATTACCTTATATATTTTCTGTGCCAGCAATTAGTATCGTGCTAATAACGACATTACTGTTTGTTGGGTGGCGTAAACGTTATAAAGCGGTGGTTAAGCAGGCAGAGCAAGTGTTTAATAACCCGTTGATGAGTTATTTGTATTCTGGCCATTCAGATAAGCTAGGGCGCATACAATTAGCGTTGACTATGCGTCAAGCTGAGCTAAATGCTATTATTGGCCGTGTTCGAGATTTATCATCCCAAGTCACCGGCATTGCACATGAAAGTGCCGCCAATGGTCAAGATATTGCATTTATGCTCACTGAGCAAAATGATGAAATTGCGCAGGTTGCTAGTGCCATGACGCAGATGACCACAACCATTCAAGAGTTGGCCCATTCAGTTGCCGAAGCCGCTGACGCCTCGCTACAGGGAAATGAACAAAGTAAAAGTGGCCTATCTGTGGTTGAGCAAACGGTGGAAGCAATTCATCAAATGTCTGCCCAGCTAAAAAATGTTGATATGGTTATACGACAATTAGTTGAAGGCAGCGGTGCTATTGAAAAAATTTCTGATGAAATTAACTCGATAGCTGACCAGACTAATTTACTGGCATTGAACGCAGCAATTGAAGCAGCACGCGCTGGAGAGCATGGCCGAGGCTTTGCAGTAGTTGCTGAAGAAGTTAGAGCATTAGCACAGCGTACGCAGCAGTCGACCGAGGAAATAAAAATGACATTAGGACAAATAAATCAAGAGTCTGTTACTGCGTTTGACGAAATGCGCAAAGGCGCAGAGTTGGCAGAAAATTGTGTTGAGTTCGCCATAAATACGGGTAACACCTTGTCAAAAGTAAGTGCCGACGTTGATCATATCTCGCAGCTAAACATGCAAATAGCGACAGCAGTTGAAGAACAAAGTGTGGTGACTGAGCAAGTCAGCGGTAACACTAATCGCATCAAGGATATTGCTAATGCCGGAGTTGGCCATGGACATGACGCTAAAAAATTAAGTGGTGATTTGCTGACCGAGCTAAATACATTACATAGTTTAATTGAACAGTTTAAGCATTAACAATCCAGAGCAATTAAATGGAGATTAGCAAAGATGTTCAACGACTCTTACATGAAGGTACTCAACGCGGGCGATAAGAAAGCAAGGATTCATTAGCGTTGTCCGTATTTATCTTTAAACGAACATAAAGTAAGTGGAACGTTTGTATCATTATTTTGGCGAATTTTCCCATGGGTTTTTAGGCGCAGTATTGGCTTTTTGCACGCTAGTGCTTTGCTTCTTCGTTTTTTTATCGTCTCGATATTTATCTTTGACGATTGGCTCAGGCGCTTGGCCTGCAATTAATACTTTCGGTTCGCGTGGTTTCTGATGAGCAGGGATAATTCTTGCTCTTGGCGGGATCTCAAATTGATCATCTGATGCTTTTGGTAGGTTTTTAAACTCGTAC
>JBNKXM010000547.1:0-1629 GCA_050300315.1 Thalassotalea sp.
GATGCGCGTGATACTTGTCCCGCGAGCATTCAAATGTTTGCCACTACACTTGCAGATCTTCGCTACCTAGATGAATTAATTTTAACAACTATGAATACGCCGCTTGGTGCGTTTGTCTGTTTTCCCACGCCGCGGTATTTGCCTTTGACACAGCTAAAATGCACGCATTCCGCTGAGGAAATGATCTCATGTGATGAACTGAGCTGGCAATCTTACCAAGCGCCAATTAATAGTCGCTTTCTCGGTATAATGCTACCTGCAGGTGGTGCGAATGTTAATCAAGGGATCATGTATTTAGATCGCCATGATAGCTTGTCGGTATTTCATCATGAATTGAGTCATTTACTCGGTTTTATTGATGAATATCCTTTGCCGAAAAATCATGCTAAGTGTCTAGCTGTGCAAACACAGCCATTTTCACATAATGTTGCAGTGCTTCCTCAAATATTGACGGGAGACAGGGCACAGGTTAGAGCCTATGTTTTGTCACAATTAGCTTGGGGAGAAATGATCAAGGATGATACGCCAGTACTTAGCGCTGATATTCAAGGTTGGCGCTTAGGCACACCAGACAAATATCGCGATGAAATCGGCTTGTTTATTAGTGATAGCTGTCAAGGTCATCGGCAGGTGAATGATGTTACAGTAACGCTTCAATCATTTAAGCCGTTAGCTAAACTTACCAGCTTAAACTATCATGAGTTAGCGTTTCCTGCTCAGTATCTAGCTATGCTCAAGCGTCAACCTCAACGATTTTTAATGCCAAGCTATCGTAACAACATTGTTAACGCACGTGCTCAGCGGCAAAATTAAACGATTATCTTTAACTTTCTTTCGTTTTTAATACACTAGCATTAATCTGAGATTTTTTATCATCGATAGCGTTTTTAGATTCCTGCTGTTTTACCAATTGATTCCTACGTACTTGCGCCGTTGGCCACATAGTGTTCGCTGTAAAAGATTCTATTTTTTCGTCAAGCTGGCTATTTTTTTTCGCTATTTTTTGGGCTTTTTGGTTGCCGATAAACCATGAAAATAAGGCCATACTACATACCTCGTTGTTACTATCCGTTAATTGTAGTCGATCTTTGATGTTCTGCCTAAGTAAAGCGGCTAATTTTGACGAATAATTTAACCAATGTTTTAGTATTTTTTAGGTATAATTGCCGGTAATTTACTCCCTTTGTCTAGCAAGTTATTGAAATGAAAAAATTTGATGTTGTCAGCTTTCGCCAACACTTCCCAATTTTACAGCAGAGCATTGAAAGTCACCGTTTGGTGTATTTTGATAACGCTGCGACAACACAAAAGCCAAACGTGGTGATTGAAACAGAACTAAGCTATTACCGAACTATTAATGCTAATGTTCATCGCGCGTCACATTACTTAAGTAGTCAAGCGACAACGGCTTTTGAACAGGCGAGATCGTCTGTACAGAGCTTTATAAATGCGCGTCATCAACAAGAAATCATTTGGACAAAAGGGACAACAGAAAGCATGATAAGTCCTCCTATAATGCTGTCTTTTAATTACAATAACATGCCTAACTCTACGGCTTATACTTCCGTACCCATTGGCAAGACTCCTTATTTTCATGGAACAAACTATAATCAATGGAAGCATTTATAT
>JBNKXM010000548.1:0-1631 GCA_050300315.1 Thalassotalea sp.
AGGCTTGAAAGTGGTTAAAGGGAAGGCGAAAAAAGGCTTAAAGAAAGCGAAAGCTAAGAAGCGCTAATTTTTATTAATGATCCACCAATATCAAAACGTTGAAGCGCCGTTTAACTATCGACATATTTGTTGGTTTTGCGGCGAACCAGCTGGAGAGCACTTTTCCTTTCCTCAAGCGGATAATTGGCTGATAAATTGTCAACACCCGCCATTAACCTTAATGTCTTGTGCTGAGTGCTTAATACCAGCAAGACGCAGTAAAGCATCATCAATTTGGTTGGTGTTTGATGATGTAAAGCGCTATTTATTAAAAGCTTACCAAAAAGACCTTGCGATTGGCGTAAATTGGACACCAGAAGAACTTGCTGGTAGTGAATTTGAAGGTGGCAATTTCGCAGGCTTTCAGCGTAGTGCTTGGATGATGTTTGAAATTGCTAAAACACGAGTGAATTTTGCTGGTTGGCCGTTAATAGTTGCTGGCATATGCCTAGATGAATTCAAATATCGCGATAGTGAGGCATTTACGTTCGATGGTATGACGTTTCCGTCAATAGATGATGCTATCAAGCACTATGCGAAGGTTTTTTCGCTCAACCAAGAATATGTAAAGCAAGTTTTGGCTCACTTAGGGATTGATAAATTTGCGCAAGCGGTAAGATTTTGCCGCTTGCTGGTAGGATCAACACCTGATGAACGTAAAAATGCGCTTAATAAGTTATTGTTTCACCAAGTTTAACGGGCAAGGGCTGTTCATTTTTTGACGATACAGCATTTTATCGGCACGTTTAAAAAAGCTTTTTTCATCATCAGCACGGTTCATTAGCGTAAAACCGAGTGAACAGGTTACCTGATATTTTGTCAGTAATGTATTCACGGCTAGTGCTTCACTTATCCGCTCTTCAATAATATCAAGTGATTGTTTGCTGGCATCCTCTATTAAGATGGCAAATTCGTCGCCACCAAAGCGAAATAAGCTGTCTGAATCTCTAACACTTGCTCGCAGTGCTTGGGCAAACTGGATCAAGATATCATCGCCTATATGATGGCCGTGAGTATCATTAATTAATTTAAATTTATTGAGGTCGCAGACGATCATACCAACGGTGGAATGCTGGCGATTAGCGTGATGCATGGCGCGTTTTAATTGTTCGTCAAAGTATCGACGATTACCAAGACCCGTTAAACCATCTTGCATTGCTAAGAGCATAGCTTGTTGATATTTAATGGCATTGTTAATTGGATAAATAATCAGTTGATGCAATTCTTTCAGTATCTTGTTGTTGGTTAAACTGATCGGTGAATTCAGTGCATAGGTTAACGTGCCAAGGTATTTTTGATTGATTTTAAGGTCAAATCTACGCTCTTTTCTTCCTGCTTTGCTGCCTCTTACCGCAGCACTAACCTCGGCGTTTTTAAAATATAACCCAGAAAAATCAACATACTTAGAGACTTCCATAGCAAATATATTAAGCAATACTTGCAACTCTAGTGATGTTTGCAGTTGTTCTGCTAATGCTAATTTACGGTAATTATTTTCGTGATCATTCGTTTCAAATAACCTATAGGCATTGAAATCAACGCTCGTATTTTCAACTAAATTTAAAGTTTGCATATTATCACCTTATCTAACC